>CAZTDR010000003.1:0-68796 GCA_964612855.1 uncultured Coxiellaceae bacterium | reverse complement strand
CTTTTATTTTAATCTGGTGGATTACGATGCAAAAAACGCATCTAATCCACCCTACGGTTTATCTTTTTATTGTCATCAAAACCTATCTGCAATCGAGATTAACCAAACCTTTGCATAAAGCCTTGCATAAAATCAATTAACAAATCCACTCCTTCTTCCGGCATTGCATTATACATACTCGCGCGCACACCGCCCGCCAAACGATGACCCTTCAAATTCATCAAACCAATTTTAGCCGCATTTTCTAAAAATATTGGCGTCAAATCTGCTTGGGTTAAGCTAAAAGGCACATTCATGATCGAGCGGCAACTCGGATGGACCGCATTGAAATAAAATCCACTGTGCTTATCAATAAAACCATATAATTTTTCGGCTTTTCGTTGATTGATTTCCGCTAATGCTTTCACTCCTCCCTTCCGTTTCACCCAAGCGAACACTAATCCAGCGATATACCAAGCATAGGTTGGCGGCGTATTATAAAAAGATTTATGTTCCGCTGTTAATTTGTAGGAATAGAGCGTTGGCGTGCCAGGCAAAGGTTCTTGTAATAAATCCTCACGCACTATCGCAACCGTAAGACCCGCTTGGCCAATATTTTTTTGGGCACCGGCATAGATCAAGCCATATTGGTTCACATCAATTGGCTTCGATAAAATGAACGACGTCATATCTGCAACCAATGGCACATCACCGACTTGTGGCACCCAATGAAACTCCACCCCTTCAATTGTTTCATTTGGCGTGTAATGAACATACGATGCGTCAGGATTAAGAGACCAGTCTTGCTGTTTTGGAATGTGCACCAGGGAATGCGAAATCTGAGTGGTTGCGGCAATATTAATTTGACCATAGCGTTTTGCTTCATCAATAGCTTTTTTTGACCATATGCCAGTATCAACATAGTCTGCATTCTTTTTCTGGCCCAATAAATTTAATGGCACCATAGCGAATTGAGTAGACGCACCGCCTGCAATAAATAAAATATGATAATTTTTTGGAACCATCATTAATTCGCGCAAATCAGCTTCTGCCTGGTGAGCCACTTCTTGAAACTCAGGACCACGATGTCCCAATTCCATAATTGACATACCCGTGCCATGCCAATCTAGCATTTCTGCTTGTGCCTGTTGTAAGACTTCTTCGGGCAACATGGCAGGCCCTGCACTGAAATTAAAAACACGCACCATCTATACTCCTTAAAATATACATATCGGTAGCGGGCACGGCGCGCCGTGAGCCTATACCCATTACACCTCAAGATGCGAACTTTAGGCATTCAGATTGCAAGAAGTTGGCATCATTTTTTAGCGAAAAAACGCAGGAATACTTGCAGTATTTCGAGTATTTTTCGCTAAAAAATGATGACAAATTCGCCGCAAGATGAAAGTCTAAAGTTCGCATCTTGAGGTGTAATGGGTATATATACAATTGACAATCTGTGGTAATACTGCCCAATATTCGCTATGATTACAACACACAAAAACGAGCAGGTTTTAAAAATGTCAACGCCAGAAATATTACAATTCATTGCTGCGATGGTTATCATGATGAACCCGTTAGGGTCTCTTTCTATTTTTTTAGATTTAACTCGCAAAACTGCCGTCATGGATCAACGAAAGACCGCTGTTGAAGCCACTATTGCTATTGCGGTTATCATGTTACTCACACTGTGGGGTGGTCGCGAAGCGCTTTCTCTTTTAGGCATTTCTATTCCGGCGTTCCGTTTTGCGGGCGGCATTATTCTACTCATTATGGGTTTTTCAATGCTGCAATCGAAAGAAAGCCCTGTTAGCCACACTTCTGCGGATGATGAAGCTGCCAAACAGCGTCAATCTCTGGCGGTCGTTCCTATTGCACTCCCTGTCATTGTTGGACCTGGTACCATCAGTACCTTAATCATTTCGGCAGGCGATTTTCCGCAATTACTCAATAAAATTTGGATGTCTCTTATTTGCATCATTCTCACTTTGGTTATGGGAGTGATGCTTTACTTTGCAACGGATATTGCACGCATGGTCGGTGAATCTGTTATCAAAGTTGTTACCCGTATCATGGGTATGATTATTATGGCTATTGCAGTTGGGATGCTGGCGGATGGTTTAGTTGGGCTTATTCCAATTCTGCGTTGATAATTAGGTGGGCTGTCTTTTATGTGCTCACTCTTTTATAAGATTATCAGAAGAGAATAACTATGCAATTCGATATTCTTGAAGTCACTTTATTCGTCTTTTTTATTGCGCTAATTGTGACGGTTATTTTTCGTCAATTAAAACTCTCTGTCATTTTAGGTTATTTAATCGTTGGCGCATTAGTCGGACCGCACGCACTTGCCATTGTACCTGACACCCCAAAAATTAAAGAATTAGCTGAATTTGGTATTGTTTTTTTGATGTTCACGATCGGGCTCGAATTTTCATTACCCAAATTGCTTGCTCTCCGTTCATCGGTCTTTATTACAGGCACGCTGCAAATTTTTCTGAGCATCGTATTGACCACTTTTATCGGCAAAATGCTGGGCATGACAACGCTTTCAGCAATGGTCATCGGCAGTATCGTCGCCATGTCATCAACAGCCATCGTCGCAAAACAATTAAATGATCAATTTGAGTTATATTCACCGCATGGTTTGCTCGCATTGGGCATTTTATTACTCCAAGATTTAGCCGTTGTCTTATTAATTATTTTAATTGCTGGCCTTAATAATGTTCATCACCATAGTTTAGTGATTGTTTTATTATGGGCTTTAATTAAAGGTATTTTTGCTATCATCCTGATCTTTGCCTTGGGACGCTGGCTGTTAAAACCTTTATTTCGCATTATTGCTAAAACACGTGCGATAGAATTATTTACTTTAACCGTCTTACTGGTGACGTTAGGCGCTGCCTGGATAACCAATATGCTAGGGTTATCGTTTGCATTAGGGGCATTTTTAGCGGGCATGATGTTAGCTGAAACCGAGTTCCGCCACCAAATTGCGGTCGAAATCCGCCCTTTCCGCGACATTTTGTTAGGTTTGTTTTTTATCACCATTGGCATGCTGACAGACGTGTCAAATTGGGATGATACCTGGTCTTGGATCTTATTACTTTTTCTGACATTGACCGTCGGAAAAATGCTGCTCGTTACGGTATTAGGGCGATTGACGGGTAACACGTTCTCGGTGTCTTGCCGTACAGGGCTCGTATTGGCACAAGGCGGTGAATTTGGTTTTGCTTTATTAACACTCGCTTTAAGCGAAAAAATATTACCGCCATTATATGGGCAGGTGGTCTTGGCAGCGTTGCTGTTAAGCATCGCTGTTTCGTCGATTATCATTTATTTCAATAAAGATATTGCCAATTTCTTATCGTTTAAAAAGAACAAAGATGAAGATAGCTTGAGTGAAGCAGAACTTTCACAAACCACAAAAAAATTTAAACATCATATTATTATTTGTGGCTATGGCCGTGTCGGACAGCATATTGCTCGCATGCTCGACAAAGTGGATTTTCCTTATATTGGTCTGGATTTGGATTCAGAGTTAGTGCACAAAGCACGCCTGGCTGGTGAAAAAGTCATTTATGGCGATCCGACCCATCCGGGTATTTTACGAGCTGCCCGCTTAAAACACGCTAAAGTATTGGTCATCAGTTTTAATGATTTAAGGGCAACCATCAAAATTCTTACCATGGTCAGACATCAATATCCACATTTACCCATTTTAGTGCGTTGTCATGATGAATATGAATTAAAAATGTTAAAAGACTATGGCGCGACACAAGTAATCGCTGAGTTATTTGAACAAAGCCTCACCATGTCACATAATCTTTTGCAGCTAATTAATATTTCGCCGCAAAAAATTACGGAAATGATGCAGGAAGTGCGCAATAAAGATTATGACATTTTGAAAAAAGTATTTATTGGCGGTTTTGAAGAAGAATCCACGCTTGATCCAGAAATTCAACAATTAAGGCCCATTTTATTGCCTGAGGGCGCTTATGCGGTGAACAAGCGATTGGAAGAGTTGCGACTACGCGAAGAAGGTATTGAAATTGTTGCCATGCGTCGAGGCGATACGAAACAAGTGAAACCGCACGGGAATACGAAATTACATCCGCGGGATATTCTGATTGCATATGGGACAACGAGTAATTTGGAAAAAGCGGAAGAGAAATTATTGGCTGGAGGTTAACGCGTTTTTTAAGAGCAAAGCGATGTAGGGTGGATTAGGCGTTTTTTGCCGTAATCCACCAAAATCTAAACGCTTTTTTGTTTTAATCTGGTGGATTAAGATGCAAAAAACGCATCTAATCCATCCTACAGTCGCAGTGCTTTTGTGATATGCGGGTGTGTCCGCCCCTACAAATTTACACCATCGTCTCTGGTCGCACGATTTCTCTAAATTCTTCTTCCGTTAAATGCCCCAGCGCTAAACTTGCTTCTAATAAACTCAAATTTTCATGCCAGGCTTTATGTGCAATCGCGGCCGATTTATCGTAACCAATTTTAGGGGTCAATGCCGTCACCAACATCAATGAATTATCGACGAATTGTTTGATCCGTCTCTCATCCGCCACTAATTCTTTCACCATAAATGTCGTAAACATCGTCATGGAATCCGATAACAATGTCACCGAATGCAAGAAATTATAAATCATCACGGGTTTAAATACGTTTAATTCAAAATTACCTTGCGAACCGGCGATCGTAATAGCGGTATCATTTCCCATCACTTGCACACAAACCATGGTCAATGCTTCACACTGAGTCGGATTCACTTTGCCTGGCATGATGGAAGAACCGGGTTCATTTTCCGGTAAAATCAATTCGCCCAATCCACAACGTGGGCCCGAACCCAACCAGCGTATATCATTGGCAATTTTCATCAGTGCGCAAGCGAGGGTCTTTAAGGCACCACTGGCAAAAACTAACGCATCATGCGCAGCTAGGGCAGCGAATTTATTAGGTGCAGAGATGAAAGATAAACCTGTCAACCGCGCAATTCTTTCTGCGGATTTTTCACCAAATTTGGGATGCGCGTTAATACCGGTACCAACAGCAGTGCCGCCTAAGGCTAATTCATATAACCCCGGTAATGTGGACTCAATATTTTTTAATGCAGCTTGTAATTGCGCAACATAGCCAGAAAATTCTTGGCCTAATGTGAGGGGTACCGCATCTTGTAAATGGGTGCGTCCTACTTTAACGATTTTTGCAAACTGTCGTTGTTTCTCAATCAATGCTTGAGATAATTCTTTAATGGCAGGAATAAGTCGATTAATCAGACTTTCAGTCGCTGCAATGTGCATCGCCGTCGGAAAAGTATCATTAGAAGACTGCGAACGATTTACGTCATCATTGGGATGAATGGGTTCTTTACTACCTAATATGCCACCCACCATCTCGATGGCACGATTGGAGATCACTTCATTCACATTCATATTAGTTTGTGTACCACTGCCGGTTTGCCAAACTTTTAAGGGAAATTGATCAGCGAGCTTGCCTGCGATAATTTCATCGGCCACGGCAACAATCAATTTCATTTTTTCGTCCGATAACAAACCCAATTCATGATTTGTCATCGCGGCCGCTTTTTTTAAAATAGCAAAAGCACGAATCACTTCTTTGGGCATGACATCATGGCCAATTGCAAAATGATGCAAAGAACGTTGGGTTTGTGCACCCCAATACACATTCGCAGGCACATCAATTTTACCCATGCTGTCCGATTCAACCCGGGTCGGTTCATTATGAATAGTCATTTTATCTCCTCTTTTAATTTAATAAGCGGTGGGCTAAGCGCAGCGTACCCACCAACCACCAATCTCTTAAAGACTTTTTGTTACTAATTCAAACACATCCGATGACAAATTTTTATCCTGACTTAATCGCTCCAATTGCTCACGCATGAGTTTTTGCCGATCTTTATCAAAACGTTTCCACTGCGTCAACGGCGTTAACATACGGGCTGCCACTTGCGGATTCAGTGCATTGAGTTGCAGTACAATATCAGCTAACAGTTGATAGCCTTCGCCATTCTTCGCATGAAAATGGACGGCATTATTACCGAACACGCCCACTAAGGCATAGACCTTATTGGGATTTTTAATATCAAACGCTTCATGATGCAGCAAGGTTTTTACATGCTGTAATGTGCCGGGTAATTTGGAACTCGCTTGCAAAGCAAACCATTTGTCGACGACTAATGCATCATGCTGCCATTTCGCATAAAAATCCGCTAAGGCGACTGCACGCTCCGCACATTCTACATTGGAAAGCGCTTTTAAAGCCGCCATGGTATCCGTCATATTTTGAGCTAAGGACGTTTTAAACTGTGCCATGCCCAAGGCACGATGGATATCGGAATCGGGCAGCATCATTAAATAAGCCATGCAGGTATTTTTCAAATATCGATTACCCACTTCGTCCATCGTAAATCGATACGGTTTTTTGCTATGCAGTTTTTGATAGATTTTTAAAAATTTATCTTTTAATCGGCTCGCAATTTCTTGCGCGACGAATTCATGTGCAGCATGAATAGCATCCACATCAATCACGGCCATATGTTCAGCAATATATTTTTCAGAGGGTAAGGTTAACATTTCAGAGAGCAACCATTTATCTTTGATCGTGGTTGCTAACAAATACTCAAATGCCGCAATATAATCATCAGGCATCACAAAAGAAGCGTTCTGCTGATAATCTTGCACTAAGCGTAAAATAAGATTGACTGCATATTTTTGTCCTGCTTCCCAACGATTAAATAAATCCGGGTCATGCTTAAACAATAAAAGAAGATCGCGATCAGCATAGTGATATTTTATTTTGACAGGCGCAGAAAAATGTCTCAGTAACGAAGGAATGGGTGGTGAGGCAATATGCTCAAAAATAAACGTATTATCCGTGTCTTTAATTTGTAGCAATTCACTGGCGATTTCTTTTCCTGCTTGGTTCAACAAGCCAACCGCCAGTGGAATATACATCGGTTTTTTAACAGGCTGATCCGGTGTAGGTGGACAACTTTGCTTAACATGCAACGTATACGTTTTTGCTATAGGATCATACTCCCCTTTAACATCCAATACGGGTGTACCAGCCTGGCTATACCAAAGACGAAATTGTTTTAAATCGATACCAGATGCATCTTCATGTGCTCGCACAAAATCCTCAATGGTGACAGCATGTCCATCGTGGCGTTCAAAATATAAATCCATGCCGCGACGAAAAAACTTTTCGCCTAAAATCGTGCGAATCATGCGGATGACTTCGGCACCTTTATTATAAATGGTTGAAGTATAAAAATTATTAATTTCAATGTATGATTCCGGTCGAACTGCATGCGCCAATGGACCCGCATCTTCTGGAAACTGGGAGACACGCAGCGCATTGACATCTTGAATGCGCGCGACGGTTGCCGACGTTGTATCTTCCGTAAAACTTTGATCACGGAAAATGGTCAATCCTTCTTTCAAACTCAGTTGAAACCAATCACGACAAGTAATTCGATTACCTGTCCAATTATGAAAATATTCATGGGCAATCACGGATTCCACATGAATAAAATCTAGATCTGTCGCCGTTTCAGGACTCGCTAAAATATATTTGGTATTAAAAATATTTAAGCCTTTATTTTCCATAGCACCCATATTGAAATCACTAACCGCAACAATCATATAAATATCTAAATCATATTCACGACCAAATTTTTCTTCATCCCAACGCATGGCTTTTTTGACCGCTTGCATCGCGTGTGCACATTTATCGCGATTCCCTTTTTCCACATAAATACGTAATGTCACTCGTCTGCCTGAGCATGTCTTAAAAAAATCTTCGATGTATTCTAAATCACCTGCCACTAAAGCGAATAAGTAACTGGGCTTATTAAAAGGATCTTCCCACTTGACCCAATGCTTACCGTCTTCTAATTTGCCTGCAGCGATTAAATTGCCATTCGATAACAGAATAGGATAGCGTTTTTCATTCGCAATAATTTTTGTTGTGTAACGCGCCATCACATCGGGACGATCGGAAAAATAAGTGATGCGACGAAAGCCTTCTGCTTCACATTGTGTGCAATAATTTCCGCTGGATTTGTACAAACCACTCAAGCTGGTATTTTCTTGCGGCTTGATGCGTGTTTGAATTTCCAAGCGAAACTGATCGGGAACTGAAAAAATAGTTAATACGTTTTTATTGATACTGTATTGTTCCGACGATAACACTTTTTCGTTTACTTTGATTTCAAGCAACTCGAGCTCTTCGCCCATTAACACTAAATTCGATTCAGACAATCGATTCGCTGGGTTCAATTCAACAGCTAAGGTTGATTTTACGGTGGTGAATTCTTCTTCAAGATGAAACTCGAGATCGACTTGATGAATAAGGTAAGAAGGAACTTGATAATCGCGTAAATAAACAGGTTGGGGACGGGTAGTGATCATAAAAACGGGCCTCGGGATTGGGGGACGCTGGTAGGTTAAACACAGCGTACCCACCAGTCCATACAAAAAACCCCGCATAAAGCAGGGTTTTTGATTGCTACCACACCAATATTATTGTGCAGCTTGGCCTGTACCGCTCATGCTGGAATTCGTGCTTCCATTAGAATCGGTAGCAGGTGCTTGTTGGCCGCTGACTGCAGATCCGTTAGCAGAAGAAGTATCATCAGCGAAAGCAACCGTTGTAAAAGCAGCAGTGAATAAAGCTATAGCTAAAAACATTTTTTTCATAGAGAAAATTCCCTTTGTAATAAATTAATACCGGAATATGATAAACATAACTGCCTCGAACAACAAGAGCTTAAGATGAGAAATAATATTGACCTGAGTGAAGTGGCAAAATTCGACCAATCTGCTGCGCATTGGTGGGACCTTCATGGCGAGTTTAAAGCGTTACATGACATCAATCCGTTAAGACTGACGTTCATTCAAGAAAAAGCACCTCTTATTGGCAAAACAGTCTTAGATATCGGCTGCGGTGGTGGCATTTTAGCGGAAGGTATGGCCAAACTGGGTGCAAAAGTGACGGGGATAGACATGAGTGAAGCCGCTATCCAGGTTGCCAAACTGCATCAATATGAAAGTGGCACCGACATTGATTATCGTTTGACGACGGCCGAAGAAATGGCCGCGCAACAACCCGAAAAATACGATATAGTTACCTGCTTGGAAATGCTAGAACACGTCCCCGACCCGGCTTCTATCATTAAAGCTTGCGCCCTACTCACCAAACCCAACGGCGATATCTTTTTTTCGACCTTAAATCGAAATCTTAAATCTTATCTTTTTGCCATTTTAGGTGCTGAGTATGTACTAAAGCTCATTCCAAAAAATACGCATGATTTTGCCAAATTTATTCGCCCAAGTGAATTAAATCAATGGATCAGACAAGCAGGATTATCGATGCAAGAAATGACTGGACTTCACTATAATCCCCTTACTCAACACTATTCTTTGGGCGCTGACGTTTCCGTTAACTATTTGGTACACGTAAAAAAATGACAACTATCCATGCTGTTTTATTTGATTTAGATGGTACTTTGCTCGATACAGCCAATGACTTAGGATCGGCGCTTAACCATTTATTACAAAATCATCATTTGCCGCCGGTCTCATTCGATCGAATTCGACCAGCCGCTGGCAGCGGTTGCCGAGGTTTATTAAAACTCGGCATGAATATTGAACCACTGGATGCACGTTATCCCGCACTTTGTGAGGAATTATTGGCTCTTTATCAGCGCTATTTGCTTAGCACAACCCACTTTTTCCCTGGCATTGAAAAAACTCTGCAATTCCTCGAACAAAACGCGATTCCCTGGGGAATTGTGACGAATAAACCGGCAATTTATACCCAGCAACTCGTCAAACATTTACAACTTGAACGTCGCGCAGCTTGCGTCATCAGCGGCGATTCTTTACCTAAACGAAAACCCCATCCTGAACCGCTTTTGCATGCTTGTCAGATTCTTCGCCAACCGCCAGGCAATTGTTTATATGTGGGAGATTCCGCGATCGATATTCAAGCGTGCAAAGCAGCGGGGAATCCGTCGTTGGCAGCCTTGTATGGTTATATCCCGCCGGGAGAAAATCCCCGTAACTGGGAGGCAGATGGGTATATTGAGCATGGAGAAGATATTATTAAATGGTTATAGGACGTAGGGTGGATTAAATGCGTTTTTTGCATCGTAATCCACCATTTAATCAAATTGCAGCATTGCTTGGGGGATTACGATGCAAAAAACGCATCTAATCCACCCTACAGTTTTATGTTATTATAGAAACCCTCCCAATTATTTGCACAAAAAATATGAAGATTTTTAATCTTACCCATCTCGGGTTACTACGCATCCAAGGCGAAGGCGCCAAAAAATTTTTGCAAGGACAACTGACTTGCAACTTGGATGACGTTACATCGGGCCAATCTCGAAAAGGCGCACACTGTAATCCACAAGGCCGAATTATTAGCCTATTCCATCTTTTCCTTTACCAAGATGACTATTATTTACAAATGCCCCGCGAATTAGTGCCGATTGCTTTACGCGCGTTGCAAAAATATGCCGTATTTTTTAAAGTCGCGCTGACCGATGCGAGCGGTGAATTATCCCAAACGGGTTATCTAGGTGAAGCTATCTCAGGTTTCCCTGACACGCCTTATGAACAACTTGTTTCATCCGAGAGTGTCATCATCCGCCTACCGGATCAAGAAGCACGCTATCAATCGATTGGCCAATCCCCGTGGCAAACAACACAAACAACTGCTCTCACAGAATGGATACAAAGAGATTTCATAGAAGGTATTGCCGCCATTTATCCTGAAACTAGCGGAAAATTTTTGCCTCATGAACTCAATTTACCCATCTTAGGCGCCGTCAGCTTTACAAAAGGGTGTTATACCGGCCAAGAAATTATTGCGCGCATGCACTATCGCGGTAAATTGAAAAACCGCTTATATTCCGCAAGCGTGCAAACGGATTTGCCTCCCACACGAGGACACGATATTTATCATCAAGGTAAAAGCAAAGGCAGTGTCGTTGATTATTGCCAACTAATTGATAATAATTACCAATTATTAATGATTGCCGACGAAAATGACGTAAGCAAAGGTCAATTGACCCTGGATGCAGAAGAAAAATATCGCTTACTATTTTATGTTTTACACCGAGGAATACCATGACAAAAAAACTACGCGTTGTCATCGCGCAACTGAACTTAACCGTGGGTGATATTCAGGGGAATTTAGCCAAGCATATTCATGCTGCAAAATCCGCACGCGATACACTCAAAGGTGAAGTCATCGTATTTCCGGAATTAAGTCTAACTGGCTATCCACCCGAAGATTTATTGCTCCGTAAATCGTTTATTGAAGAAGCCAATGCCGCATTAAACACGTTAAAAAAAGAAGTCGAAGGCATTTATTGTATCGTCGGTCATCCGCATGCTACCTCCCAAGGGCTTTTTAATTCTTGCTCTGTTCTTTACAACCAAACCATTGTCGGCCGCTATGCAAAGCAACATTTACCCAATTATGGTGTATTCGATGAATGCCGTTATTTCGTACCGGGCAACTCACCCTGCGTCGTACCTATTAACGGCATCTCGGTTGGGATTATTATTTGTGAAGATATTTGGTTTCCAGGACCCACTCAACAAATTGCAAATCATGGCGCGCGACTGATTCTCGTGCCCAACGCCTCCCCTTTTGAAATCGATAAACATGAACAACGTCATGTCACATTAGCAAAACGCGCAAAAGCCGCTAATTTGCCTATCGTGTATGTGAATACCATCGGCGGGCAAGATGATTTAATCTTTGATGGCGGTTCAATGGTGATTGATCAACATGGAAAAATTTGTCAATACGCCGGATTTTGCCAGGAAAATTTATTAGCCGTCGATATCGAAATTTCCAGCACCAGCACTGTGATCCAAGAAACCGCTTTTACTTTGCCTAATGCAGAACAACGTGTTTACGACGCGCTTGTTTTGAGCGTGCGCGATTATGTAGAAAAAAATCACTTCCCAGGCGCGTTAATTGGTGTTTCCGGCGGTATTGACTCTGCATTAACATTGGCCATTGCTGTTGATGCACTCGGTAAGGAGAAAGTTCACGCTGTGATGCTACCTTCCCGTTACACGTCTGACATGAGCATGGAAGATGGCTTAGCTTTAATTCAGAATTTAGGCGTCACGCACGATATTATTTCCATTGAGCCTGCCTTCGAAGCTTTTTTGCAAAGTTCAGCACCGGCTTTTCATACGCAAGAAACGGATACCACAGAAGAAAATTTACAAGCCCGCTGCCGAGGAACAATGATGATGGCATTGTCCAATAAAACGGGAAAAATTGTTTTAACCACAGGAAATCGCAGTGAAATGGCCGTGGGCTATGCCACGCTGTACGGTGACATGGCTGGTGGTTTTGCGGTATTAAAAGATGTGCCTAAAACATTAGTGACGCGACTTGCGCAATTACGCAATCAAACTCATCCCGTCATTCCCCATCGCACTCTAACTCGTGCACCCACAGCAGAGTTAGCGCCCAACCAAAAAGATGAAGATAGCTTACCGCCCTATGACATGCTGGATAAAATTCTTGCCTTATATCTTAATCAAGAACAAAGCGCAGACGCTATTATCGAGCAAGGATTTGATCGAGCGATTGTTGAAAAAGTCATTCAGTTAGTGAAGAGAAATGAATATAAACGACATCAAGCGGCGGTGGGACCCAGAATAAATCATAAAGCATTTGGACGTGATAGACGGTACCCGATCACATCCGGGTATTAAAGCATTTGTAGGGTGGATTAGGTGCGTTTTTTGCACTGTAATCCACCTTGGTCAGCAGCAAATTGGTGGATTACGGTGCAAAAAGCGCACCTAATCCACCCTACATTTATAAATGCATTTTTGCATCCACTTTTCGCGATCCCGCTTTAATCTTCTATCGTAGCCTCTTTTACATAATTCGACCCAGGATAATTATATTGCAACACTTGCATAGATTCCTGTTCTGCTTGTGTCAAATGTAATTTACGATACGATTTCACCATAATCACTAACGCTTTGGGCACCGCAGGCGCGCCTTGAAATTGGCGCACAACTAAATTAGCGCGATCCGCAGCAGCCACATACGCTGTACGACCATAATAATATTGCGCTACTTCCAAATCATGATCTGCCATAATATTTCGAAGATAAATCATGTATTGATGCGCTGCAGGCGTATAGTAACTATTAGGATAGAGCTCTACCACCTGTGAGAAATCCGCATACGATTTTTTGACTTGAGATAAATCACGCGTTGCCAAATCCACCGTAAAAATTCGCTCAAAAACCCCGAGATTTTGAAAATAGTTAGATATGCCACGCATGTAGTACGCATAATCCGCATGCGGATTAGTAGGATAAGAATGCACAAAGCGATCCGCTGCCGCCTCTGCGGAGGCATAATCGCTCGTCATATAATAAGCGTAGATAATATGCAATTGCGCTGTTTGCGTATTCCGCTCGTAAGGATATTGCACATCGAGTGCCTCATACCGCTTAATCGCTTCGCCATAATTTTTATCGCGCAGCTCACTTTCGCCTTTATCGAAAATTTGTTGAGCGGTTTGTCCTTGGTACGCTTCCGCGGGATCAATCGTATGCGAGCAACCAGCCAATAAGGATGCGGCCAATCCGGTGGCAATCAGCCATGATTTTGTGACGAATTTCATAAAAGCAGCCTAACTCCGAGTCTTTTTAAGCAATGTGGCGTGCATTGTAAACGAAATTTTGTCATCATTCACGAATATTATAATTTCCTGTTATTGAGATCTTTTCCATGACCGCAGAACCCGAAAAAATCCATTTCACACTCGCGATTCCCAATACCATGGGCGGGATGCGTTTGGACCAAGCATTGGCAAAATTATTACCGGATTATTCCCGTACCCAAATCCAAGACTGGATTAAACAAGCGAACATCACAGTGGATAATAAAATTTGCAAAGCGCGGGATACCGTCATCGGTGGTGAAGAAATCATCATAAACGCGTTGCGTAAAACCCAACCTGCCTGGCTTGCCCAACCTATTGCGCTTGATATTATTTTTGAAGATGACACCTTATTGGTGATCAATAAACCGATTGGCATGGTGGTTCACCCAGCAGCGGGAAATCCCGACAGTACGCTGTTAAATGCTTTATTGCATCATGCACCCGCGTTAAAAGATTTACCTCGTGCGGGCATTGTTCATCGACTCGATAAAGACACCTCCGGTTTATTAGTGATTGCTAAAACCCAGCAAGCATTGATGAGTCTGACCGCGCAATTAAAAGCACGCACCATGTCGAGAATTTACCAAGCCGTTGTGTGTGGTGTATTAACCAGCGGGGGCGTCATTAAGGAACCGATTGACCGTCACCCGATTCAGCGCAAACGCATGGCGGTGATTGAAACCGGCAAACCCTCCGTCACCCATTTTCGCATTATTGAACGATACCGTGACCATACCCGTATTCGCGTGCAATTAGAAACGGGTAGAACGCATCAAATTCGCGTGCATATGGCTTATATTCGTTATCCCGTTTTCGGGGACCAAACGTACGGCGGTCGCTTGCAATTACCGCGTGGCGCCTCCCCTGCTTTGGTAACTAAATTACGCAGTTTTAAGCGTCAAGCGCTACACGCTTATGAATTAAGCTTAATCCATCCCGTCACCCAACAATCCATGACGTGGCAAGCACCTCTTGCCGAGGATATTCAAGATTTAATTCGTGTTTTAAAAGAAGATAATCAACTTTCATTTTCCAAGGATGATGAATGAAACCCGTTATCACTCCCAACTGGCCAGCACCGTTGCACATTAAAGCATGCACAACATTACGCCATGGCGGTTACAGTGAAGCGCCTTATGTCAGTTTTAATTTAGCACAGCATGTCGGTGATGAATCGCGCCATG
The DNA here is from genome assembly GCA_964612855.1 of uncultured Coxiellaceae bacterium. GTDB lineage: Bacteria > Pseudomonadota > Gammaproteobacteria > DSM-16500 > DSM-16500 > DATIJJ01. The sequence goes on along the minus strand of CAZTDR010000003.1, from coordinate 53,877 downwards.
TTCAAGCGAACCGTGCTTTATTAACGACATTGCTTGCCTTGCCAACGGAACCGACTTGGTTAGAACAGACCCATAGTACGATCGTAGTATCGGCTGAATCCCATAATCGAGGCAAAGAAGCCGATGCCTCATTTGCGTGTGAATCGAAGCAGATCTGCGTCGTCTTAACCGCAGATTGTTTGCCGATTTTGCTTTGTGATCGCAAAGGAACATGCGTCGCAGCGATTCATGCCGGTTGGCGTGGATTAGCCAATGGCATCATTGGAAAAACGCTCGATACATTGCAATTAGCACCTGATGATACATTAGTTTGGCTGGGACCTGCCATTGGGCCCACTGTCTATGAATTAGGGAATGAAGTCAGGCAACAATTTATAGCAAGGCAAGCGGAGACTGAAAAAGCGTTTCTTCCTTCCTCCAATCCCGATCGTTGGCTCGGTAATTTATATGAATTAGCTAAATTGGATTTTGAGCACGTTGGAGTAAGCGCGATTTATGGCGGTGATCATTGTACCTATTCCGATAAAGAACGTTTTTTTTCGTATCGGCGCGATGGAAATAAAACGGGGCGAATGGCGAGTTTGATTTGGATAGAGGGTTAAATGGGCATGATGGTACGCTGTCCTGTGCCCAGCCCGGCTTCCCGAAATTAAGTGTACTATTATTTAACCATACGTTAAAATTACCTCTGCCCGTATCCCAGAGGAAAAGCTATCCATGAATAAAATGATATCCACCGTTTTCACGCTTCTTCTCATCTTCACCAGCATGATCAGCGGAACCAGCATAGCAGGCACGCCAGTCAATCCCACCTTGGCTCCCATGCTAAAAAAAGTATTGCCCTCCGTTGTCAATATTCGAGCGCAAATCCGTATTACTGACATCAACACACTCGCTAAATTACAAAAAACCCAACGTGGGGAAGTCGTCCCTGACAAATTTCTTTCTGTCGGTTCTGGTGTTATTGTCAATGCAGAAAAAGGTTATATCTTAACCAATGCGCATGTCGTCGATGATGCGGAACGGGTCACCGTAACCTTAAGCGATGGCCGACACTACACGGCAAAAAACATAGGCGCCGATAAACCTTCTGACGTTGCTTTATTGCAAATTCAAGCCAAAAATCTCACACCCATCGTTCTGGGTAATTCCAATAATTTAGAAGTGGGTGATGTGGTTGCAGCCATAGGTAACCCATTCGGTCTCAACCAAAGTGTCACCTCCGGTATTGTCAGCGCACTCGGACGCAGCACCTTAGGTATCGAAAATTATGAAAATTTTATTCAAATTGATGCGCCCATCAATCCAGGCAACTCCGGCGGTGCATTAGTCAATACGCAAGGCGAACTTGTTGGAATTAATACAGCCATTCTTGCACCCGATCGCGGCAGCATCGGAATTGGTTTTGCGATTCCAGCGAACATGGCAAAAAGTGTAATGCAGCAACTGATTCAATACGGTAACGTGCGTCGCGGTGCGCTAGGTATTGGTGCCCAAGACATCACACCCGAACTCGCAACAGCTTTTAATCTTTCAGCTTCCAAAGGCGCGGTCGTGACCCAAGTCATGCCCAACTCGCCTGCAGAAAAAGCGGGCTTGCAGATTGGTGATATTATTACGACCGTCAATGGTTCTGAAATTAAAAACGCCAATGATGTCGTTAACTCCATCGGTTTTATTCGTGTGGACTCCAAAGCCAGTATTTCTGTTCTTCGAAAAAATAAATCGTTGACGTTGTCGGCTGAATTAATGGATCCCAAAAAGCGTGCGCAGATTAACGCGCAGATGGACCCTTTCTTGTACGGCGTCAGCTTAAAAGACTTCACTTTATTAAGCCCGATACATGGCAATATCAATGGTGTGTTAGTTGCTTCTGTACAAGATGATACGAATGCGTGGCACTCGGATTTACGGCCTGGTGATGTGATCACTTCTGCCAATCAGCAAAAAATTACGTCTATTAGTGAATTGCAGAAAATCGCTGCGAGTAGTAAGGATTCTTTGTTACTGAATATACTGCGTGGACCTGGGGCGGTATTTTTGGTGATAAATAAAGAATAGCTTAACCTCAACAAGGTGGATTACGATGCAAAAAACGCATCTAATCCACCCTACGAATTCTTTGGCCCACCCTACCATCGTTATGTAATAACTGTCATCCCCGAATGTTTTTATCGGGGATGACACACAGTCTTATACAGACTGCGAAAAAGAAATTTCCATATACTCAGCGTCTTCTTGCTGATTAGATTGGGTTGCCACCGGAGGACGATAAGCAATGGCCCAGTGTCCGATATACTGCGGTTTTGTTGCTGCATTATCCAGCTTGCTTCTTATTTTATCGTGGATATATTTAGCCAACTGATTGGGCATAAAAAATTCGCCCGTTTTAGCGCCTCTTTTAGAAGAAGTTATATCTTTTGCTTCAAGGCTTGCTGTTGTAAACGTTTTGATAATGTCAGTTTGATTATCAGCTTTTTTCACAGCGTCAATCAACCAACTCATCGCGGGTAACTCGATGAACTGCATTAAAGCATTTAAAGTCTTCAAACAACCACTTCCGAATACCAAATCAGATGCGCCCTCTGCATAAGTCATCGCTTCTTTTTTCTTAGCTAAGAGATGAGACTGATCTTTGATTAATTGCAATAAGACCTCTAAATTATTTGTCTCTACCTCTAAATCATCTTCATCATTTTTAAATTGTGTGGCTTTTTTTATGCCGTTAAGTTGAATCGAAATTTCACCCGCATAGACTGCTATTTTTTCAAAAGCAAAATCGTACAAAGCTCGCAAGAAAAATTTAATAAGATCGAGCTGCAAAACACTATTACCACTCCATTCCCCTATTGCTAACATTTCTTCCAATTTTTCTTGTAAAGGGAAGTCAGCATGGTAAAAAGCTTTTTCGATTAATTTAGCTAGCGCTTTCTTAAGACTGACTTCATCGATTTGCTTGATAAAGGAAGACGTTTTTATAGGAGAATTTTCCGATGAAGAATCAAACACAGTATCTTCGCTCGGTTTTTCAACTTCAATGCATACAATTTTTTCCTGAAGCAATTGAGTCAAACACTCACACGCTGAGGCAAGCCTATCACTCACTAATTCTTTTTTCACATAATCTATTTGGGCTTGATCCGTCTTATTTTCTGGCACTGTTAGCAATAAGGGATAATGATCAGCGTAATAATGTGCTGAAGAAATATCGCTGGCCTTAAGTGACACATCCATCGAATCTACAGGATCGATTTCCAAGAAATCTTCTTCAACAGAAAGTTTCTCTGCTTTTAGAATGTCTGTTTCGACATTATCAGGATTTAATAAATAACCGTCTGTCCCATTTTTATTTTTTGGATCGAAAAGAACTTGCTGCTCATCAGGTAACATGAAGTTCCAATCCTTGGTCGCCTCAACGATTAATTGATAAGTTGCCGCTTTTAAAAGAGCATCTTCATTCTGCTCAGTTTGGCGCAATTTACTAATGCAGCGAGCCCATTTGAGATCCATGTTTTTTAAACAAACACCCCATTTTAATTTGAAATTCTTTTTAACATTTCTCTCATCTTGAGAAAATAACGTATACTTATCAATGAAATAATTTCTGATTTGCGCAAGTCTTTCTGCAATATGGCGTTCCGTCATTTCCCTTTCAGCACGCTGTTGTTGAAGTGATTTTTTGAAATCATCTAGCGAATAACCTTCTTTTTTTGCTAATTCTTGCAACTCACTTTCATCCAAAACGGATTGAGCATCGCCTGGAAAACCATTCCTTGCAGAACGTCCCTCACGTTGCCTTTCTTCACGATCAGAAGAAATATCTGCCAGAATGGTAAACAATCCCTGCGGATGATTTTGTACAACATCACTTTCCTTTAATCTAGGTTGTAAATTAGTCCCACGTCCTAGCATGGTTGCAACCGTAATCCATCCCAATACACCCGCTTTTGAAACAATTTCTTCCTCTGATAAAACACATTCTTTTTCACCCACCATGGTTTTACTGCCATTCAAGAGTTGAGTGTGAAGGAGGGTTCTATATTTTTCAAAAGCAATATCGCTTGCTAATCGCTTGTTTAAATACTTATAAAATCGCTCTGATTTTTCGATATCACTAAAAACAATCAAACAAGGCTGCGGCATTTCATTGGTAAAACCCAGCATTCCCAGCAGACTATTTTTCATCCGTGCCAAAACAGCATCCATAATTTTTGTAAAATGGCCATCAGGACCTTCTTCTGCCCCTTTAGACCAAATAATGGGATGAACTGTTCGCTGATTTTCTTTATGGGGCGGAATACGAAAAGATTTAATACCTTGTACTTGTAACTCAGCAAGCTCAGCAGCAGAACCTGCCGTCCCGGTCACACCAATCATGCGACCACCATTTTTTAAGTGATGCTGAATCATGGTCTTACTATTAATAGACGCAATCGGTGCTGTTTCAGGATCAATGGGAAAGCGAGGTAACCCGCGCTTCATTCTTTCCAGATTTAATCGTGCATGTAAAAATTGATGTACGCCATTGCCCCATTCAGCGCCTTCGCAAATCCTAGAATTTGCAAGTATGCGCGCAAATGAAATTTGCTCTTCTTCATCTTCTTCATCCTGTATTTTAGGACGAATAGGTAAAGGAGGCATTTCCGTCACTTTTTTCTCCTCTTCATTTTTGTTGCCTTGTTCTATGGCGATTTCTTTTGTGTTTTCTTCTTCTTTTTTTTCGTCTGCCTTATTGTTTTCTGCCGTTTTAGGCATTATTACGACTAATTCTGGCTTGGGTTGCTCTTCTTCAGTATTCCTATATTTTCTAATTTCGGTCCGAATAACAAAATCGTGTCCTTCTTTTAACTTTCGTGCAGCAAGCGCTGACTCAATCCAGGTGTCAATTTGTCTTTTTGACAGGTTTTTCACGTATTCTTGTGTTTCTTGAGAACGTCCTTCCGCATTATTAATTAGCAATTGCCGGGCATTTTCAATATCTCTACCGATCGTTGCTTTTTCATCAGTGAAATCTGAGCTACTGATAAAATCGTATAAAAGGGGAAAGATCCAATGCAAATCGACGGGATGTAAAGGAATAGCATAACGATAATGTTTATTATCATCAAACAAGGTAAAGTCAGCCTCATCCAAAGCCAACGATACTTTATGAGTGTTATGATGCTGTATGTAATAAGGATCTAATTTTTGTTTAGCAATAAATAACGCTAACTGAGCAGTATCAGCATAGTTAATACCATCATAGCAATATTCCGAAACAGGTGTCTGCGACGATAAGAGTTTGCCGCCATGTGGAATACCCAGCAAATCAAATACCGGAGAAAATTCTTCAAATCCCACCCGAGCCAATTCAGGATTAGAAGTGCAAACATTGACGGAATCTCCCTCTAGCCATAAATTGGCAGCGAGCATGGCCATAATCATACTTTTGCCTTCGCCTGTATCAATCTGCTCTAGCAAACTGCCTTTATGTAAAGCGACATTTAAGACAGAAAGCATTTGCGTTGAATAAGGAAACCTTCCGGTAATTCGCCATACTGCTTCACGAATCAATGTTAAGAAAAGAAGGCGTGCATCTTCTTTTTCTGCCACGGTTGAATCTGTATTTCGGAAAACCGCCTTACACTTAGTTACTATTTTTTTCATTTCCTCTTCAGTTAAATCTTTTGCAACCAGCTTCTTTATTTCTTTATTTTCCTGACGCAAATAAATGGGTGTATGGTAATCACAGCCATAACGATTAATTAATTCAAATTGTAATAATAACTTCCGGCGCTGAGAAAGTGGCAAACTTTTTCCAGTTTTTAAGTTTTTCATTTCTCTCACTGTATCAAGGGCACGATGGGTATCAAAGTGCTCACTCAAGACACGATATTTATAAACAATGTCATCAGAATGCTCTAAAAAGTCTTTACAATCAAAAATACGATTACTGTCATCATGGCCGTAATCTTTACCTTTCTTTTTTTCTAACATAATTTTTAATGTTTTCATGGTAATAGCAGGACGTTTTTCAATCAGAGCTCGCAGCGTTGTCTCTTTTTCTTTTGCTAATTCATGAATTAATTTTACGATGTCGGCCTCATTAAATTCGTTAGAATTACAACATTGGAAAACCAGCTGGGTGACGATGTGTCTTACATTTAAATTATAAGATTGTGACTTTAATTCTAGTGTAATGTCTTTTTTCGTAGTAGAAAGCGGCTCAGGAATAATAATATTAAGCTCGTCATTCGTCTGCTTATTCTCTTTGACATCTTCTGCCATTTTTTCTTCATTTTTGCTTTCTTCTTTCACCTCTACTGCTAAAACGCTGCTTGAATTATCTTTAGCATGGGATATTGTTTGATTGCTTAAGGAAACCCATTCTGGAGAGGCTGCATTTAATTTTCTCTCTTCCTGGCGTACTGTTTCTATTGACGCATCAATTTTTTTGGGTATTAATTTAGTATCCTGCGGTTGTTTATACGATTTTCCGACTTTCTTCGGCTGATCAATCAAATCAATGACTCGCATAAAAGAGGAAACATTTTTACTATCCGCAACAGCAATATCAGCAATCGCTTTAACAATATTTAAATAAGATCCGGGGTTATTAGCTAACAAGGAAAATATTTTATCAGTGAACTTAGTCTCATTAATTTCAGATAATAATTTTAATAATGACAAAGTGGAATTAAATAGATTTTTATATTCCTCTTTTGTGTGCATTGTTTCCGCATGAAAATCGATGAGACTCAGTAACTTAGAAAAAACAGACGAAAACAGCGGATAATACCCTACTAATTCTTTAATAAAATTTCCAGAATTGATCTCATTTGCAGCTGTATCTAAATTTAACTTAAATAACTTTAATTTATATTCACGTCTTATTTTTCTCGCACCAAAAATATAATCAATGGCTAAAAATTCTGGGTGTATACCATGTTTTTTTTCGTGATTTAATAATAACTCGATGAATTCGCGCGGAAACGGTAGGTTTTTAGAAAAATTATCCGCAATTTGACAAATAAAATCATTTAAATATTTAATAAAATTAGGATTCCTTCTTGAATCGCTAGGGTCTTTTTGAATTTGCATGATAAGACCATATATAGCATCCGGCCATTTATTTTTAATTCTCTTCAATGCATTAACAAAAAGATCAACTTGTTTTTCATATAGCAACATAGACCCAATAAAGTCTTCGAGCATCGTTTCTTTCATCTCGGGAAGCGGAATGACTTTTTGTTTTGGATTCGAAGGCGCCATCCAGGAGTTGACTACATCAGTTACTTTACGTGCAGCAATTTTAGCTAAGTCAAGCAAGCCTTCTTGGCTGTTCCATACAGCTTGTTTTGCTGGCACAAGCGACATCTTAGAGTGCGCCTCAGCGCTCTCAAGAAGGTTTTCTTTTTTTTCACTGCCAATTTCCTGTAGTGGAGCAAGAATTCCTGAAATTAAAAGATCTAGAATATTTTTGCTGGGATCTTCTTTTTTTAATTCTAAATTTTCTCGATAATTTTTGAGTCGATTTCGGTGCAACTCCCATATATATTTTTCCGCCTCCGGCCTCCAAGTCCGATAATATTCTCCCGTTGCCGATAGGGTTGTTTCAAGAATATAGTGAAATGAATCAAATTGTTTGATTAAACTTTCATCAAATTTAATCCCCAGACCTAGAGCGGCTTGATTCATTGTTCTTATGATATCCGCTTCATTTAATGCGGGCGGTTCCGCATATTTATAATTAGCAGGATGATAAAAACAATTATGAGGAAACTTAGCCCCTCTTTCCAGGGTATTATGCTGGCGAATACAAGTAATAATCGGGCCTTTGATCATAGCTGACTGAAGATTCTCTACTAATTTGGTAAACTCTTCAATCGAAGGAAGGCGAATTAAATCGTCTTGAATTTCTAAAACAGATAATAAATTAAGTAGATCATCATACGCTGTTTCCCCTTTGCGCTTTTTAAATTCGCTGAGACGCGTAATGAGTTTATCTAACTCATCGAGTGTAAAACTCATGGCGTTGACAATAGCTAATACTCGACACAGTGTTTGTTCAAGCTTTTTATCATCTTGATCATCTAATGTAGCTAAGGCCCCAACATAATTTTCAGGCGTCAATCCCTGCTGAGTGGGATTGCTTTTTCCATTCAAATCGGGCATGTTAGTCGCATTGTGCACGTAGATTTTTAAATGCTTCATGAATTTTTCTTCATGAAGCAAAATATAATCATTGATAAAAACAGTATCGTCCGGCAAACAAAAATAGACTCTTGCCGCTAAAGTGATTTCAGACAAGTTCAACCAAGGTGCTTTTTCCAGCAACTCAATCAGATCATCTAAAATAGCACTAATCGTTTCCCGCGAATATATTTTTAAAAGTGTAGCCCATATTTGCAACTGTTCTGTTATATCCGCTTTTGAAATTCGCCTTTTTTCATTCAGATTTAGATCAACCTGAGAACCTCGCTCATGCGCTGTTGCCATCGTCATAATAAAGGCTAATTTATTTCGCTCTACCACCCCACATTTCACCCTAAAAACTGAATTTTGATCGGAGTAATGAAAAATTTTCTCCATGATTTCAAGATAGCAATCATAAGGAGCGGTATGAGACTGAATACCAATATGTCTCAATAAAAAATGTTCTACTGGATTTTCCTGACCAACAAGATTTTTAACGTCATTAAATGTTTCTCTGATATTGGAATCTGGTGCTTTGTTTTGATAAAAATCACTGTCTTTTGGATTGTTCGTTACAAAAATCTGATCAACCTTCATTTCAGCAGTCACTAAACTATATTGCTGCTGTTCAGAAGCATAGCAGATATCGTTCGTATTGAAATTTAATCCTTTCAAATGGTTTTCTTGTTCTTTAAAGTCGCGCGCGTTTTTCATGACTGTCAAGACATTAGCCATGACTACTTTCATATGACCTGTCAAGGTCAATGGATAGGGTAAAGGTAAATCTTGAACGCCTTCTGCACGCCCTATATTGATATATTCTTTGGCAAAAAATTCAAATGCTAAAAATAAATCAGATAAACCTGCCCAACCACAATTGACAATATGACTCGTAGAAAGATTCAGCCACCAATCGCGCTGGGCCGCGCTTAATTTTGTGAGTTTGTCCAAAATAAGTAATGCATTTTTATCTAAAAATTCTGTCCAATTAGGTGATACGGCAAGAAAAGAATTTTTAAAAAAACAAAACGTATAAAGATTATATTTAAAAAGCGCGTCCAATTTAGCCAAAAAAACTTTTAGGCCCACATGACTATAATAACAAACAATATCCCATAACCCAGAGATATCATTTTTATTAAAATAAGCAAATAAATAACTATATTTTTTTAAGATGTCCTCTACGATAGCATTGTCACTCTCTTTTTTTTTCATGTATCTAAATAACTCAGCGGCAAACCACAACGCATCCTCTTGAGCTTTTTTCCGCAGATTTTCATCTTTCGCTAAGTTCTTGAAATTTAATTTTTCTGCCTCTATTTTTTGCCAGGTGAGTGGCTTATCCGTCTCTCGGTAAAATATTCCATAGGGAACAGACGTATAATTTGCAACCGTGCCTTTAAACTTACAGCGTTCAGGTGGAAGAGTTAATAAAGGCGTCAGCACATGTTTAGTCGAATTTTCTAAGCCCTCTTTATAATCGAGCACTAAGCGAGGAAATTCTCGTTTATCCATTACAACTTCTTTAACAATATTTCCATACCCGTCTTTTTTAACGGGCGCCTCAGACAAGGGAAGATGTCGCTCGCCTTCTGTTGAAGAAAGCAAAAAACCATCAGGTAAATACTCTTTTGAAAGGCCACTTAAAAAAATATTTTGTTTACTAGTTTCGTCTTGTTTATAACGAGACGTTTCAGCAATTTTTTCAGCGGCGGCAAATGTTAAATAGCCGATGCTGCCTAAAGAAGAATCGTGCTGCCCGCTCAATTTTTTAAGAACATGGGTATGAATAGACGGACCAAACTTCAGTAGCAACAACTCAATATCATCTTTAGTTGTTTTTTTAGCATGATCCAATTTTTGGATGCTAATTAAATTTTTATAGCCTTCGTAAGCTTGATATTTTTTTATAACGGGACTGCGGGATTGGCGATTGTGTGACATTTGCATTTGTTGCTGCTGCTGTTGTTGTTGCTGCTGCTGTTGTTGCTGTTGTTGCTCCTGTTGCTGAGAAACCGTCGCTTCTAGTTTCGATTCAAAATTAGCGCTTTTAGAGAGACGAATATCCTCTAAATTTAATCCATCATCATCTCTTTCCGTTTTTTCGGCGATCTTTTTGGCGAGATCTTCACCAAAAGTCGTATATTGTTTATTACTTTCCAACGGCTGCGTCAGCACACCCTCCAGCCGTTGCATATTTTTTGCAAGTTCTCTTGCGACTAAAGCATCTTCTTCTTCCGGACTCAGTACTTTTCTCGTTAGAAGCCGCTGCTGAGTTGGCTCTAATCCTGGTATGCCAGGATCTAGCTCTTCATTTTCGCCGTCACTCTCTTCACCGTCGGCTGTTATTACCTCTCTCTCTTCCACTATCATCGTACTCTCTGCAGGCGGCGCGCTTGGTGCATTAGATCGGAGACTGGGGATTTTAGGTTGCAAAAAAGATGAAGGGACTAGCTCATATGAACGTGACATGGTTACACCACTCTAGTTAGGGTCTGTTTACCGTGGTTTAGCCTATATTAAAAAGAGGAAAACGAACTCCATCTGTTCTGTACACGACAAAAAATTCTTTGCTCTCGCCACAACCGTTGTCCGGCGACTTGTCCGGCATTGAGCGGCATTTGTAGGGGCATGGCGTGCCATGCCCGCGGCGGCATCAGCGAGATATGCAGCACGGGCACGGCACGCCGTGCCCCTACAACAAGAGATTTACGCAACGTTAAGAATTCTTGTCCTGTACAGAGCTTCATCTGTGAAAACTTTATTAAAAATAGAAGGACTATTTCCTATAAATTTTCACCCATTTTGGATTTAATCTCCTACTTTTTAAATAAACAAACGACGGTAAAACGCCGCTATTATTATTTATAATTTATGTACTCGTACCGCCCACCGTCAAGGCATCGATACGCAGTGTTGGCTGCCCTACCCCGACAGGGACACTTTGTCCTTCTTTACCGCAAATACCAATACCTGTATCTAACTGTAAATCATTTCCTACCATCGATACTTTGGTTAGTACATCAGGGCCATTACCAATTAACGTCGCGCCTTTGACGGGTTTCGTGATTTTGCCATCTTCAATGAGATACGCTTCACTGGCGGAAAAAACGAATTTTCCAGAGGTAATATCCACTTGGCCGCCACCAAAATTCACGGCATAAATGCCTTTTTTAACGGATGCAATAATTTCTTCTGGATGTGATTTTCCTGGCAACATATAGGTATTTGTCATGCGCGGCATCGGCGTGTGTGCATAGGATTCACGACGTCCATTTCCTGTCGATTGCATCCCCATCAAACGTGCATTACGTTTGTCTTGAATATAATTACGTAAAATTCCATTTTCAATTAATACCGTATGCTGGGTTGGCACACCTTCATCATCCACATTCAACGAGCCTCGACGATTCGCCAAAGTGCCATCATCCACCACCGTACACAAAGGTGAAGCCACGGCTTCACCCATTTGTCCGCTAAAAACCGACGTGCCTTTACGGTTAAAATCGCCTTCTAAACCATGTCCTACGGCTTCATGTAACAAAATACCTGGCCAACCGGGTCCTAATACAACGGGCATGGTACCTGCAGGTGCATCGACAGCTTCTAGATTCACTAAAGCTTGTCGTACGGCTTCTCTTGCATAACTGAGCGCCAAATCTTGTTCTAAAAAATAACTATAATCATAACGCCCACCGCCACCTGCGTAACCTTGCTCACGTCGACCATTTTGCTCCACGACCACACTCACATTGAGGCGCACTAATGGCCGCACATCGGCAGCCAAATGCCCATCACTTGCCATAATTAAAACGGTTTCATATTCTGCGGCTAGACTGACACTTACTTGAATCACGCGTGGATCTTGGGCACGTGTATAAGCATCGACACGCTGCAATAAGGCGACTTTTTCGCTTTCATTCAATGAATTTAACGGATTCACGGGCAGGTAAAGCTGATGTCCCTCTGTTCGATGCCACGCTTTGATTGCTTGATGGCCTCCGGCATGACTGATACTGCGAGCTGCATTTGCTGCTTGGTCTAATGCAGGCATTAAAATATCATCTGAATAAGCAAAACCGGTTTTTTCGCCGCTCATAGCTCGCACACCGACACCCCGGTCAATGTTATAACTGCCGCCTTTGATAATGCTATCTTCGAGTACCCAAGTTTCTGAATACGTCGATTGAAAATATAAATCCGCATTATCAATCGAACCGCCGAGCACATGGCTTAATACGGTTTGTAATTGATTATCGGTTAATCCCGCAGGATCTAATAAATCATGCCGTGCAATATCCAGAAAATTTGTCATACTTTCTTCCATCGATAGCCATTCAAAATCATATCAACATAACATGTTATGCCCGAAAAGAATACTTGTTAAGGCGTTATTGTCTTGTCTTTTTAGCACAAGCATTTTACGATAAAAATTGGAGAAGGATAATTCATTCACTCATTATGTAAGGAATACAGCCATGAGAATTTCGAAACTGCTTGTGGTATCTTTTGTCTGCGGTTCATTGCTAGGTTGTTCTTCGAATATGAACTCAGTGCAGCCTGTGAATACCCAAACCCAAAACATCAATAAAGCGACTCAACCCCTGCCGAAATGTAATAAAAAGAAAAACCCGATGGAAGTTTCTTTCTACTCTAATGGAAAAATGCCAAACAACCCTTATACAGTTCTCGGTCAAGCGACGGTATCAAAATACAACTTGGTTGGCATCAAACGCCAAGATGCGACAATTCATGATGCGATGCGCACGATGGCCGCATCGATGGGTGGTGATGCGATTATCGATGTTAAGAAAGACTATCACTCAGTGAGCGGGACGGTGATTATGTATCATCAGAATATTGCGGTTTAAAAGTCGGTGAATTCTCCTCGTCATCCCCGAATGCTTTTGTCGGGGATCTATAGTCCTTCAGATAATTATTTTGAATTTTAACATGACAGATTACTGTCAGATCAAGGTGTTTTGATTGAACAAAAAAGCAGGAATAGCAGAGCTATTTCAAGTTTTTGTGATTGAAAAACACCTTGAGATGGCGGTAAGATGGCGTGTTAAAATTCAAAATAATTATCTGAAGGACTATATTTACTCACGAAGAAGTCCCCGACAAAAGCATTCGGGGATGACAATGAATTGCTTACCTCACACATTCACATGCACCTCTTGATGCGGATACGGGGGTTGAATACCATGCGCTTCAAACGCTGACCAAATACCCAACAAGACCTCAGACCGTAAACCCACACGCGACTTGACTTGACGTAAATTTAAGTAATAACGAACTTCTAACTCAATCAAACCATCCGCTAATTCCGTCATGAATACTTCAGGAGTTGGATCTTTTAAGACGTCTTTATTTTGCTCTAGCACTTCATAAATAATCGCTTGGATAGCTTGCGGATTATCATGTCGATTAATTTTAATTGAGAGAACGGTACGAACCACACTATCTTTTGCCGTCCAATTCGTGAAGGATTTACTAAAAATTTCTGCATTGGGAATAATAACATCCATATGATCCCATGTGCGCATAGTGACTGCACGCCCCCCAATATGGGTAACCTCCCCTTCACAACCATTAATGGCAATCGTATCACCCACCCGTAGAGGGCGCTCGAGTAACAATAAAAAACCACATGCGAAATTATTCACCAAATCACGTAACCCTAAACCCACACCAAACGCAAATGCTGTCGCAACAAAGGTCAGCGCTCTAAAATCAATCCCCAAAAAACGTAAGCTGATAAATATACCCATCACAATCATGGCGTATTGGCTCAAAATAGCCAAACTGTTGCGCAAACCTAAATCTTTCGTGCGCGACAATAACATGCGATACATAAATTCACGCGTCCAACGCGATGCCCAATACAATAATGAAATCACGACGGTTAATTCAATCACACTCAGCGGAGTAATGGTGGTATTCAGAATATTGGCCAAGGGATAATGCAATAATTTGTTTAATCGCTCGACCACCGGTGACTGTCGATCCCAACCATATAATAAAAATAACACGACCCAAGCCGATAAAAACAACATGATATGAATAACTCTATCGATGGGTTTTAAAAAAGCTTCTGTCCACAACCAACCATTGGTAACATGGCGAATAAGAATCTTGGAAATCCATTCCATCGCATCATTTAATAAACCACGCAACAACAAATAACCGACCAACACCAGCAAAAAAATACTTTCATACCAGGAGATCGTTAAAATTAAATTAACGAAACCCAATAAACCAATCACTGAATTAACCAACAAAATCAGCGGAATTAACAATCCCAACATGACAATGACTCGCTTTAAATACGTGCGACGACTATCGATGTAAGGCATGATTAAGCCCGGAAGCAAATGCCATTGTTTTAATAAGAGCACAGACGTAATAAATAAGAACACTAAAAACAAGCGATCAAATAAATCTTTCACTTCATAAATCACAGGCAATTGATGCATAAATACCGTCAATGCCGTCACAATGCCACCCGCTAAAAAAATCCATTTTAATTGATGATAAAGACGCACATCGTGGCCTGCACGATCATGTACTGTCTCCACTAAACTTAATCTGGCCATTTGAATGAGCGACTTAAAAAACAGCCAAACGAGTGCCAGATTAATTAATATGGTGAAATTTTGAGAAGGTACATTTAAAAAAGAAAACAGCCAGAAAAGATTACTTAAAATCGCAATATCCAGCAAATTTCGGTGAATCAATTTAATGAACAGCCATTTTAAATTGATATGACCAAATTCATGATCGGGAATCCGCGCGACAATACGTTTTAAAAAATGATTAATAAACACAAAAATTGTTATCCAAATACATTCTAATATGAGCAAAAATACCCAACCCCAAGCGGTCATATTTGCAATACCGCTCATGGTTGCGTGACTTAAGCTTTTGAACACTTGGAAAGCAAGGCTCGGAATTAATAACAATTCACCGCCCACATCTAACCATGCTTTCGTACCAAATCCAGGCAACCCTTGACGTGAAGATAATTCTTGCTGCAACCCTTGATCCAAGCTGGTACGAAATGCCACTAATTTTTGATTTAAGCTAACGACTTCATCTGTCGCATCTTGGTATTGATTATTTAAATGAGTAAATTCGGCTTGAAAAGAGTGAGAAACAGCATCGGGTGGGGAAAAATATTTTTTATGCTGCATTAAAATATCCAGACGCCCTTTCAACAAGGTATTCAAACGCGCCAGCTGTTTTCCTAATAATTGCGCTTGCTCAGTCGCTTTATTAAACAATGTGATAGAGCTGCCGCGCGCAATGGACACTTTTAGTTGCTGAATTTGATCTTGATAACGCGCGATCAACATTTTTAAATAGGTTAAATTTACGTTTTCATTGACGTAAAAAATTTCATTTTGCAGCTTATAATAAGCTGTGGAATCCAATTGTTGCGTTGTTTTAAAATGATTTAATTGCGATTTTAATTGATTCAATCGTTGCAGCCACATATTTTGCTGCTGCTCAAAGTCTAAGTCAGTTTTAGCTTGCTGTTCTTTCAGCAACAAAATAGTTTGGGATTTCAACACTGATTCAATGCGAGTATATTTTACTTTATAGAATTGCAAAATAGTATCGGCGTCACTTTGCATTTTTAATAAATAATCCAACCGATTTTTTTCTAATGCCAATAACTCTTTTTGATTGCCTAATGCTTGTCGCAAATGTTCAAGATCAGGTGAGCCATCCCGCACAATTTTAAGACCAAATATAGTAAATACATTCAATTGATTTTGAATTTCTTGAATGTCTTTTTCCAAACGGCTAATCGCTTGTTGACACTCTGTCAATTCGATATTGATGCTCTCTAAGTTTGATTTGGCAATAGCAATTTCCAGTCCCGTTTCACCCAACATGGATTTCGTAAAGTGATCACCGCTTAATCCATCGGTAGATTGCTTTTGCAACGCTTGCAATTCAATATGGGTTTGAGTAAGACGATTTTTTAATAAATCAATTTGCTGTGCCACCATTTTGGTTTTGTCTGGATAAAAATCGTCATCGTCCAGCAACTCTGCCGCCAGACTCACTGAGTTAAAACAAATCAAACTCACCAATAATAAACCGAGAATTTTGAAATTAAGCCATTGCTTCAGCATTAAATGTTACCTTCGTTCGCATTAAACCCAATAAAATAAGTGCCGGAAAACAAGCCACAAACGTCCAGCCATAAAAACTTGCCCATCCCATGCTTTTTACCATAGCGGCCGCCAGGGGCCCGAGAAAAATTCGTCCGATGGAAAATAAGGCAGATAAACAAGCAAACTGTGTCGCACTGTATTTTTGATTACAAAGCGCCGTCACAAAGACTAACAACGCTGTTGTACTCATGCCACTGCAAAAATTTTCAATAAACAGAGTGCCTATCATCAACGCATAATTTTTGCCGACAATCGCTAATAACATGAATAATAGATTTGAAAAAGCTTGTGCAATCCCAAAAAATAATAAGGCGCGAAACAAACCTAAGCGGGTTAATAAAGCGCCTCCCGCGAATGCGCCCAACACACTTGCTGCAAAACCCACAGTTTTATAAGCAATTCCTACATTCGTTAAAGTAAACCCAAGTCCACGTAATAAGAAGGTACTCATTAACTGGAGAGCGAGTGCATCGCCAATTTTATACAAAACCAGAAAAGGTAAAATAAGGAAAATAGCTTCACGTTGAAACAAATCTTTAAAAGGTTCAATTACCGCTTCCCTAAGCGAGCGAGGTGGCTTCACTGTTGTTGAAAGCTCGGGCGCAAAATAGGTGATGAGCACGGATAGCCCCATTAAACCTGCCATCATTTGATAAGTCAGTTGCCAACCTAAATGATCGGCAAAAATCAGCGCCAATCCGCCAGAAATAATAATAGAAACTCGCCCCGCGAATATACAAAATGCAGAGCCATATCCTCGTTCGCTGGGTAATAAAGTATCGGTTCGATAAGCATCAATCGCGATATCTTGTGAAGCGGAGAGAAAGGCGATAAATAATGCCAATCCCCCCATTTCTTTGGCATGCGTACTGGGATCGAGACTTGCTAAAATAAGTAAAGTCACACACAATCCGATTTGCGCGAGGCCAATCCAGCCTCGTCGTCTTCCCCAAAGAGGGGGGACTACTTTATCCATGAGCGGCGACCAGATAAATTTCAAGCTGTAAGGTATGCCAATCAAAGAAAGCGCGCCGATCGCAGCCAAGCTAATGCCTGCCTGTGTAAACCAAGCTTGTAACGTTGAACTGGTCAATGCTAAAGGTAATCCAGAGGAAAATCCGAGGAAAGCAACCGTCAGGATGCGAGGATTTTTTAAGAAGGTTTGAGCAGACATGCGAACCTCATGTTAAATCGCAAAAAACTGGGCTAATTTTAGCATTAAGCGGTAGAATTACCTAGTATCAACGCATTATTTACATATATATAAATGTAGGGTGGATTAGGCGTTTTTTGCCGTAATCCACCAGATCAATCTAAATAGCCATCATATTGGTGGATTACGGCAAAAAACGCCTAATCCACCCTACATTTTATATGAGAAAATTCACCTTAAATTTTATACGGATCCATCTCATGACTATAAGCATATTTAATTTATTTTCCATCGGCATCGGCCCTTCAAGCTCTCACACGGTTGGTCCCATGAAAGCAGCCAAAGCCTTTGTTGAATTACTGGATGAAAATCAACTACTTAATCAAACAGAACAACTTAAAGTTGAATTATTCGGTTCACTGGCTTTTACCGGTAAAGGACATGGCACGGATGGCGCTATATTATTGGGCTTAGAAGGTAATGCACCTGATTCAGTGGACCCTGACCGTATTCGTCCCCGCATGCAGGAAATTATTGCTGAACAAAAGATTCAAGTCGCAGGTAAAAAAACCATTCCCTTTCATTTTAATATCGATTTTGAATTCAATTTTAAAGATTTGTTACCTGCGCATACCAATGGCATGCGCTTCACGGCATGGGATAAAACCGAGCAAGCGTTGTTGACTAAAATTTATTATTCTATCGGTGGTGGATTTATCATTGATGAAGATCAAGCAGCTCATACCGAGTCAACGCCAGATCAACCTATACCCTACCCCTTTGCCACCACTAAAGAATTACTCGCGCATTGTGAAAAAAATCAGCTATCCATTAGCGAAGTCATGCTAGCCAACGAATCCAGCCTACGTTCAGAAGAAGAAGTCCGGACACGTTTATTGACCATCGCAAAAGTCATGCGGGAATGTATTGATAAAGGCTGTGCAACAGGAGGTATCTTACCCGGCGGCTTACAAGTTAAACGTCGCGCACCCGAATTATTACAAAAATTACTCCAAAAAGGTCGCCCTGCTTCGCATGAATATACGGACAGTATGACTTGGTTGAATCTTTATGCTATCGCCGTAAACGAAGAAAATGCCGCTGGCAGTCGTGTGGTAACGGCTCCAACAAACGGAGCAGCCGGTGTCGTACCTGCTGTATTACATTATTATCTCGATTTTTATCCCGAAGCGAGCCAAGAAGATATTATTACTTTTTTACTGACAGCAGGCGCTATTGCCATTCTCTACAAAAAAGGGGCTTCCATCTCAGGTGCTGAAGTCGGTTGCCAAGGAGAAGTGGGCGTCGCTTGCTCTATGGCAGCGGGTGCGTTGACTGCTGT
Source organism: uncultured Coxiellaceae bacterium (assembly GCA_964612855.1). Classification (GTDB taxonomy): domain Bacteria; phylum Pseudomonadota; class Gammaproteobacteria; order DSM-16500; family DSM-16500; genus DATIJJ01. The sequence goes on along the minus strand of CAZTDR010000003.1, from coordinate 35,018 downwards.
ATTAGGGGGCACCATGCATCAAGTCGAAAATGCGGCGGAAATCGCAATGGAGCATCACTTGGGCATGACATGCGATCCTATTAATGGCCTGGTACAAATTCCCTGCATTGAACGCAATGCGATGGGGGGTGTGAAAGCAGTCAATGCCGCCCGTCTTGCCTTGTTAGGTGACGGCGAGCATTTTGTTTCGTTGGATAAAGTCATCGCCACGATGAAACAAACAGGTAAAGATATGATGTCGATTTATAAAGAAACTTCATTGGGTGGATTGGCGGCGAATATTCCGGAGTGTTAGGTGGATTGAGGGTACGCTGGTGGACAAAGCGCAGCGTGCCCTCCCGCCTTCCAATGCTCAAGCTCTAAATTTTCTTCAACGGTCTAAACACTATCTGCAAAATATGCATTTCTTTATTAAATTGAATTTGCGCGGCTTTTGGCACAAAAATTAACATACCCTCTTCTGATTCACTCTCAAATATACCCTCCCCGCGCATCCGCATTTTTTTTACGGCAAAATACGAACTCGCATCTTGCGTATGCTCAAGCTCTTTATAACCATAAAGATGCTCCAGCTTAATTAAATTCGCACTTTCAATTTCAATCCACTGATACCGTTGGCCAAAACAAATACCCACTTCACAATGCGCATTGACAATCGGAATCAACATAGAAAAATAACCATCGTAGGTGGGCAACGCATCAAAATGCAGATTGGATACTTGCTGCCCATCGGTAATCATCACAGAAATTTTTTCCCGCTGCTGACTTAAATCATTGAGCGCGATCTTAATATCGAAACGATGCTCCATCATTAAGCCCAGCGTCAAATTATAATTAATCGCACGCCATTCTGCAGGATAATTCATTCGGCGATCTTGATCGTTATCTTTCAATGAGTGCAACCAGCCACGGCGCCGTAAATTGGTTAAGCCTTTGGAAACATCAATCAATTGTAAAATATCTTTCGTGCCTAAGTTCAATTCAAATTGAAACGACTCTAAATACTCTCGTGCGTTTTGTGTCAAAAAGAAAATAAATTGGCACAAATGGCTCGCGGCCACATCGCGCAACGCACTACTTTCCAATTTAATTCCTGTTTCTTGGCTAAATGTCAGCGCATCTTGTGCGAAACGTATGGCTTCGGCTTGAATAGCAGCCAGTTTATTTTGCTGCCCTGCATTCAAAACGACATCGGAAAAAATAGGCTGCCCTTCCGCATTATAATCCACCACACTACTTTCGTTGGACGTACAAATTTGTTCAAACATCGCTATATATGTCACCAGCATCACGAGGGCATTATTATCATAAACAGTTGAATCAAATAACCCACATCGCGTAGTTTGCATTTCTACATTTTCATGCGTATTCAATGAAAGTAAATAGCAACCGATAACGTCAACATTCATTTCTTCTTTCAAGATCGGGGATAATTTGTTTTGCGTCGTACCGGTATAACCTAAGTCAACGAATAACAAGGTATCATCGGGCTTTAAATCAATTTCTTTTTCTAAATAATGAATTAATCTTTTTCGATACGCAGTTGACGCAACAAAAATCGTCGTTAAGACCGATTCTTGAAGCACCCATTGGCAAAATTCCGCTATTGCATTATTTTTTTCCGAGATTCTTTTGACAATGGGTGCTGACATTTTTTCAGGCAAAAGCAGTTGACGGCATAGACTCTCAAAACGTAATGATTGAACATTTTGGGCTAAATAACGCTCTACATCATCTTTTTTCCGAAAAGAAGCCGCATAAGAAACAAATCGACTGATACGAATTCGAGTACCCACTGCTTGACCTGCCACTGTTTCACAGACCAATGAAGGTAAATAGCCATCACGCATTAAAAATAAAACCTTGGGCTGTTTTCCTGTTTGCTTAATTTTTGCTATTTTCTCTAAGATAAAGCGAGAAAATGCATAAAAGATGGGCCCTGCCGTTACATAACCAATCAAATTTTCTGGCGTCACTTGATTTAATTGCATGGCAAATAACGCATGAAAAAGACTGCATAAAGGTCGAGACACTCGGATAGACGGATCAAATAAACTCGCGGCCACTGCGCGCATCCGTAATAATTCATGGACCGACTCTTCATGATGCAATAATTGAATAGCATGCATGTTATGCTGTAACGGGGCAGCAGAATCGGCTGTCGGATTATCGCCGATATGTAATATCGCTTGCGGCGCAACCCTTATTTTTTGCAGTACAGAGTGAAACAACCCTGCGGCTTTTGCTTTGCCATAGTCGCAAGAGCAAAAAATGTCACTCAGAGCAGGAAATAGGTCGGCAGGTAATTTACTTTTGAGTAAGCGTGTTAATTGGGATTTTTCAAAATAGGTGTCGCTGACGATAATGACTTTAATATTTTTAGCTGCTGCTGCACGAATCAACGCGATAATAGGCGGAAAAACATAGCAACTTTCCATTTCCAGAGCGAGCTCTTCTTCCACATACTGGTCGATTAATTCTTGGCTCGCATTGGGAAAACAAATTTGATAAATTTCTTTTAAGGTTGCTTGTGTCGCATTACATTTGATGGCATTTAACTTATAACTTAAACTTTCGGCCGTCATGCGCATGGCTTTGCTAAGTTTAAGTTTTTTAAAAATCGGCCGCTCGGCCAAATTAAAAAATACATCGGTCGGTTCAGCGACATTGCGCCATAACAGGGTATCGAAACAATCAAGTGAAAGAACTTTTATTTGAGCAGCGTATTGGTTAAACGTAGAAAGTAACTCATTAGCTCGCACTGCGTTAGCTTGCGTCGCTGCATTCGCTGTTAAAAAAGGAACTGAGATCGTATCCATACGTCATTCCTCATATAAACTTTTGCCACGCTACATTTGTAGGGTGGATTAGGCGTTTTTTGCCGTAATCCACCAAAATCTAAACGCCTTTTATTTTAATCTGGTGGATTACGATGCAACAAACGCATCTAATCCACCCTACAGTTTATCTTTAAAGTGAAGGCTGCTGCGAGAACACATAGGCCCGCCCCTACAAGAATAAGGTGCTAGGGTTTAGGAGTAGGCTTCATGCCTCTTTTACGCATTTTTCGCAATTGCCACAACGTCATCACCGGCCCTGACGCACCATAAATTAAAAAGACACCAAACAAAATTTGCGGCGGATCAATTGCAATGCCCGCAATGATAAACACTAAAAACACGACCATGATAAAAGGCACACGCCCTTTAAAATCAATTTGTTTAAAACTGTAATAACGCACGCGGCTCACCATTAACGCGGCAACACATAAAGTGACAATCGCAGCCGGTATCGCAATAAACATGCCGGAAAGTTCGTAATAACTGGCACACCATACTAGTCCCGCTACAATCGCTGCTGCCGAAGGAGAAGGCAAGCCTTGAAAATAGCAACGATCCGTATCGTGGGTTTGCGTGTTAAAACGTGCTAAACGCAGTGCAGTTGCTGCCGTATAAATAAAAGAAACAAGCCAGCCAAATTTACCTAATGCATGCAATGAGGCGCTATACACAATTAAGGCGGGGGCGATCGCAAATGCCACCATATCAGAAAGACTATCATATTCCGCACCAAACGCAGTTTGCGTATTCGTCATCCGCGCCACGCGTCCATCCACTCCATCTAAAAACATGGCAATAAAAACAGCGATAGCGGCAATATCAAAATAGCCTTTCATGGCCGCCACAATGGCATAAAATCCACTAAAGAGCGCGGCTGTTGTAAATAAATTTGGTAAAAGATAAATGCCGCGCGGTCGGGTTTTAGTCGGTTGAGATTGGTTTTGCTGTAGCTCCATTAGGTTACCCTTAAAATGTTTGCATGTTCTACGACTGCTTGTTGTGGTGGTTCCTTTAAACTCGCTCTTAACTGCATATAACTATGCGAGACAGGCTCGAGATCTAAAGCATTAAATTCTCTGTTAAATCGTCTATTCAGAACTTCCTTTATTTGCCGGGACAAACGAACGGGAAAATTCTGATATCGAGCCAATTCATGCAAAACTACTGCAGCCATATAGACAGTGTGGTGTTTATCTAAATCATATAAATTAATATCTCGATCCACCAAGGCCAGTAGCACCCGCACAATAGTAACGAGTTTTTGCCCAACCTGCCTTTTAGGGTCAGGGTCATTAGCTACTTTAAGCGCATTCATTATCTTTTCAATATTACCCATTTCCGCTTTATTCTTAAACTTATGCCATAAAGAAGATGTCATGCGATTGAAATCAAACTTACCCAATTTTTGATATTCTACTCGTATGTTTTCAAGTTGTTTCTTTATCCACTCAAGAAATTCAACATGCGTGTACTGATTTTGGTACTGTGACATTCTTAAGTCGCCTCTTAATTTGATCTGTCGGGGAGAATCTTAAAACCACCTTTGACGATTTGGCGCCTCTGATTCTCGCTCTTCTTCCATACGGTTTAGACAATGATCTTTAAAGTCATTCTCTGCTACTCCACCACGTACCGGAAATAATGCATGAATATCAAAATAATAGCCTTTTGCATTCGCTAGACGCAATAATTCAAGTGATGCTGTTCTTATCTCCGGAACTCGTAAGAGCTGTTCATTAGATTTTATATTAGCCAGTTTTTCTAAATTGGGCGCGCTGCCGTCCCATTCTACCCAGCTCCATTCGTCTTCTTTTTTTGTTAACACAAACTCTCTGGAACCATATTCACCCTTTCCCATATCAACCGTAAGCATAACCACACCTAAGGTTTCTGTATGTTCCGATTTTGATGGCGTTGCTCTTAACATCGCTTTACATCCCGTTTTCTTTAAAAGCTCGCTTGCAGTATCTGTATCTTTTACATCTGAAAAGAAAACACTATCTAAGTCTTGTGGCGACTTTAGCAAGCTTCCTACTAAAAGTGGATAGCGCCTTACAAGCTTCTCTTCATCTATATCTTTTTTATTTAATGTTTCTTGAATCTCATGTAACTCCATCCCAGTATGCGTAGAGGTTTTATTATAGAGAGGTAATAATTTCTTTAAAAACAAGAAAGCCATGAATCGAGTGTGGTGATGATCATAATCTAAAGAAAAATTTGGTTTTACTAAACGATAGAGTGTTCGTATGGTAGTCAGTAACTTCCGTTTATCAGCTATGTTACGCAAAGGGTTATAATTAATCATATCAAGAGCATTATTGATAACTTCAATATTCCCCGTCTTAGTTCTACCCTTAGCTTGATGCCATAAAGACGACATCCTCTTCTTGATGGATGCCATCGTTGTTTTTTTCTTTCCCTCATTGCCCTGATCAAGAGTAGCCTGGGGTTGGCCGAGGTGGTGATATTCTTTTCGGATTGCTTCTAACCCTTTTTTTGCCCATAAGAGCAATTGCGCATCATTCTCGTCCGCGCTTGGTTTTCTTGTGTATGACATTTTGAAACCCCACTGTTTAATATATGTATAGTATTCAATAGTATAGTCTAATTTTTGAAATTAAAAATGCGTCTTATTTGAAAATTTATCTTCATCAATAGAAAAGTAATTATAATCAATAAACTAAGTTAAATCGCTCTTTGGAAAGCCTTATTGTTTCTAAAAACCCACAGCTTATCCACAACTCTCCCACATATTGTTCTATTGCATCATCGCAAAATATACACTATCTTGTAGGTCGATACCTCGCTACATCCTATATGTTGTGTTTTTTGTAATACATAGCTTACACGATATTGTACCTGTGCAAAACTCGATACATTGTAAAAAGACTATTCTAATGACGCTCTGGAGGAGCCTATGGAAACAGAAATGCTAATCAATCGTACTGCTGCAATTAAATCATTTAATGTCGATATTGCTCTAACTGCCCCAGGCCACCTAAAAGTTATCCGCCGTGATGGGACACTCCTTGCTTTTGACGCTGCAAAAATCAACGCGGCCATGACCAAAGCCTTTCTTGCAGTAGAAGGCGATACGGCTGTCGGTTCCAGTCGCATTCATGAAACCGTTACGCATCTTGTTAAAAGAATCACTGACACCTTTATGCGCCGCATGTCGCAAAGTGGCACGATTCATATTGAAGACATTCAAGATCAAGTCGAACTTACCTTGATGCGCGCGGGCGAACACAAAGTCGCGCGGGCTTATGTGCTTTATCGCGAAGAACGTCGAAAAGCGCGCAATGAACAGCAAGCAGCCATGGCTCAACCCCAATTGAATGTTACCCTCCCCGATGGACAAGTCGTACCACTGGATGGGCAGCGTCTTGTCACCTTGGTGAATAGCGCCTGCGCTAATCTCGCTGATGTATCAGCACAACATATTATTGATGAGACTCAGCGTAACTTATTTGACAAAGTCCCGCTGAAAGATATCAGCAAAGCGTTGATTATGTCAGCCCGTGTTCTCATTGAAAAAGAACCCAATTACAGTTTTGTCGCTGCACGCTTGTTATTAGATGAATTGCGCAGCGAAGCATTGAATTTCTTGGGTCTAAAAGAACGGGCAACGTTTGAAGAAATGAATACGCTTTATCTTTCCTATATGCAAGCTTATATCAAACGCGGCGTTGAACTCGAATTATTAGATCCCAAATTACAAGAATATGATCTTTCTAAACTGGTCGCAGCCATCAAACCTGAACGCGATTTGCAATTTAATTATTTGGGTTTACAAACACTGTACGATCGTTATTTTATTCACAGCAACGGTTCACGTTTTGAATTACCCCAAATGTTTTTTATGCGCGTAGCAATGGGCTTGGCTATTCAAGAAAAAGATAAAGAAGCACGTACTATTGAGTTTTACAATTTACTTTCAACGTTTGATTTTATGAGCTCCACACCCACCCTGTTTAACTCAGGCACATTACGCCCACAGTTATCCAGCTGTTATCTCACTACCGTACCCGATGATTTAGATGGTATTTTTGCCGCCATTAAAGACAATGCCTTATTGTCTAAATACGCAGGCGGTCTCGGCAATGATTGGACCAATGTGCGCGCAATGGGTGCAGCAATCAAAGGCACAAATGGTAAATCGTTAGGTGTCGTGCCATTTTTAAGCGTTGCCAATGCAACGGCGGTTGCTGTTAATCAAGGCGGCAAACGCAAAGGCGCGGTCTGTGGTTATCTGGAAATCTGGCATAAAGATATTGAAGAATTTTTAGAGTTGCGTAAAAACACAGGAGATGAGCGACGTCGCACACACGACATGAATACGGCCAATTGGATACCGGATTTATTCATGAAGCGTGTAGCAGAAGAAGGTGAATGGACATTGTTTTCTCCAGACGAAACCCCGGACTTACACCATTTATATGGTGAAGCGTTTGTAAAAGCCTACACCGCTTATGAAGCAAAAGCCAAACGAGGTGAAATCCAGAATTACAGAACCATTCAAGCGTTGACGCTCTGGCGCAAAATGCTCAGCATGCTGTTTGAAACAGGGCATCCTTGGATTACGTTTAAAGATGTCTGTAATTTACGCTCACCGCAACAACATGCAGGCGTGGTACACAGCTCTAACCTTTGCACAGAAATTACGTTGAACACATCCGCAGATGAAATTGCCGTATGTAATTTGGGCAGCATTAATTTAACCAATCACATGAATGACAAAGGATTGGATCAAACCAAGCTGCGTAAAACCATCCATACTGCCATTCGCATGTTGGACAACGTGATCGATATTAATTATTACTCGGTACCGCAAGCGAAAAATTCAAATAGTAAACATCGTCCGATTGGCTTAGGTTTGATGGCGTTCCAAGATGCGCTTTATCAATTAGGTATTTCTTATACCTCAAACGAAGCAGTTGAGTTTGCGGATCGTTCCATGGAACAAATCAGTTATTATGCGATTGAAGCGTCTACGATGTTAGCTGAAGAACGTGGTAAATATTCTACGTTTGAAGGTTCGTTGTGGAGCCAAGGTATTTTACCGATTGACTCGATTGAATTATTAGCCAAACAACGCGGCCAACATTTAGCACAAGATCGCACACAAACCATGGATTGGGCTCAATTACGTGAGCGCGTGAAAAAATTTGGCATGCGTAACTCGAACGTCTTAGCCATAGCACCGACAGCGACGATTGCCAATATCACCGGTGTTTCACAATCGATTGAACCGACTTATCAAAATCTGTTTGTGAAATCGAACTTGTCCGGTGAATTTACCGTGATTAATCCTTATTTGGTCGCCGACTTGAAAAAAATGGGCGTGTGGGATGATGTCATGGTTAACGATTTAAAATACTATAATGGCAGCGTTTCGAAAATTAGCCGTATTCCAGATGCGATCAAACAACGTTATGCAACCGCATTTGAAATTGATCCGTCTTGGTTAGTGGAAGCTGCTTCTCGCCGTCAAAAATGGATTGATCAAGCACAATCACTCAATCTCTACATGGCACAACCTTCCGGTAAAAAATTAGATAGTCTCTATCGTTTAGCCTGGGAGCGCGGTTTAAAAACGACGTATTATCTGCGCAGCATGGGTGCAACTAATGCAGAAAAATCGACAGTAACAGAAAGTACATTAAATGCAGTACAAGCCGATGTTGAACCGAAAGCGTGTTTAATCACGGATCCGACTTGTGAGGCGTGTCAGTAAAATAAGTTAAGATAAGTAAGGTGGATTACGACGCAAAGAACGCGTCTAATCCACCCTACATTTAATAAATAAATCATTGTAGGGTGGATTAGGTGCGCTTTTCGCACCGTAATCCACCTTCTGCAATTAGCAAAAAAAGAGGAAAATAACTATGTCACTCTCCGCAAAAACCACCATCGGCGGCTTAACCGGCTTAGAAACATTAGAAATGGGCGCCGCGCGCATTCAAGTGGATGACAAACGCATCATTAACTGCCGTGCAGATCTCAATCAACTGGTTCCATTCAAATATAAATGGGCTTGGCAAAAATATTTGGATGCGTGCGCAAATCACTGGATGCCAAATGAAATTAATATGTCAGCGGATATCGCTCTCTGGAAAGATCCGAATGGTCTGACAGATGATGAACGCATGATCATCAAACGCAATTTAGGATTTTTCTCCACTGCTGATTCTTTAGTCGCTAACAATTTAGTGTTAGCTGTCTATCGCCATATTACCAATCCTGAATGCCGCCAATATTTATTGCGTCAAGCATTTGAAGAAGCATTACATACGCATGCTTACCAACACGTCATTGAAAGCTTAGGCATGGATGAAGCGGAAGTATTTAATATGTATCGTGAATTACCGGCTGTTGCACGTAAAGCAGCTTGGTCATTACCCTATACCCACAGCTTGGGCGACCCTAATTTCCACACAGGCACACCGGAAAATGATCAACGGTTGTTGCGTGACTTAATTGCTTTTTACGTTATTTTTGAAGGCATTTTCTTTTATGTCGGCTTTACCCAAATTCTCTCCATGGGACGACGCAATAAAATGACCGGTACCGCTGAACAATTTCAATATATTTTGCGTGATGAGTCGATGCATCTTAATTTTGGCATTGATGTCATCAATCAAATTAAAATTGAAAATCCGCATTTGTGGACTGACTCTTTTAAACAAGAAATCATTGCCATGATTCATGAAGGTGTGGAGATGGAGTGTGCTTATGCCGTCGATACCATGCCGCGTGGGATCTTAAGCATGAATGCCGAAATGTTTAAAGAATATTTGCATTTCATCGCCAACCGTCGTTGTACGCAAATTGGTTTGCCACAACAATTCCCCGGGGCCACCAATCCATTTCCATGGATGAGCGAAATGATGGATTTGAAAAAAGAAAAGAATTTCTTTGAAACGCGAGTGACGGAATATCAAACGGGCGGTACGTTAAGTTGGGATGAATAACTGCTAGGTGGGTGGATGATCTGTAACTCTCTATAGAGACAAAAATTTAATTCTTTATAAATTATCGGAATTGTAGGGACGGACCCGTGTTTCCGCCCAGCGGCCTCAACCGTAAAGTCCGGGCGGACACACGGGTCCGCCCCTACATAAAGTATTTTTCTCTCCAGCAAAGCTGGTAACGCACGACAAAAATCATACAACTAAACTATCAGTTACAGACTTTAACCTGAATATTTTCTCTTTTTTATTCTACTTTCTTCCGGTTATTTTGTTTTCTTACCGCATTTTATTCGTTTTATTCCGATCAAGCTAATAATTACCCATGCCACTTCCACCACAAATGCTGACAGATTCCAATGGAATAATAACGAGTACAAAATCAATAAAGCACCGATTAAATTATACGTTTGATAAATCATACTATCGGATAACCAACGGCCCGTGCTTAAACAAAAGTAAGCGATAAGTAAGGCCGAAACGCCAATAAGACCGATGGGATCAGCCAACCTATATAATATTTCATACATCATTGCGTACCTTGTCTTGTTTGTTTTTATTTATGACGGGATTTTATTCGACTCATTCCAATCAAACTAATTAACACCCACGCTATTTGAATGACAAACGAGGATAAATTCCAATGAAAGAACAGTGAATATAAAATTAATAATGCCCCAAGTAAATTACAACCTTGATATTGAGTACTATTGGCAGACCAACGGCCCGTGCTTAGAAAAAAATAGGCAACAAGCAGTGCTAATACACCCAGCAAGCCTACTGGATCCGCTAACGTATATAAAATTTTATGCATCGTTTCGTACATAGCTTAACGCCTCTTTTATAATACTCGTACCCGCATTCAATTGATGAGCATTCTCGCTCAAATGACGACGCCACATTCTGGCACCTTTTTGGCCTTGATACAAACCTAAAATATGACGAGTTATGCTAGATAATTTAACATTATGACTCAGTTGCTGCTCAATATAAGGAATAAATTGGCGAATCACTTCTGCACGTTCTGCGAGCTCAAAGGAAAAAATTTTCTTTTCAATTTCGGCCAATAAATACGGATTGGAATAGGCTTCTCTACCAATCATCACGCCGTCAACTTGCTGTAAATGTTCTTCCACTTCGGTTAATTGCTTAATACCGCCATTTATAACAATCGTCAAATGGGGGAAATCTCGCTTAATAGCATGCACTACATCATAACGTAGCGGAGGAATTTCGCGATTTTGTTTGGGACTCAATCCATTCAGCCAGGCTTTACGAGCGTGGATAATAAAAACCTTACATCCCGCATGGCTCACGGTGTTAATAAAATGTGTTAATGTCTCGTAGGAGTCTTGCAAATCAACGCCAATACGGCACTTGACTGTAACGGGTATTTTTACGGCTTGTTGCATGGCGAGAACACACTGGCCTACCCACTCGGGCTCTAACATCAAACAAGCACCAAAGCGGCCAGCTTTGACCCGATCGCTAGGACAGCCGACATTCAAATTAATTTCATCATAACCAAAATCTTCGCCCATGCGTGCACAAGCCGCTAATTGACTGGGTTCGCTCCCGCCCAATTGTAATGCAACCGGATGTTCTAATGTATCAAACGCCAGAAAGCGCTGATAATCGCCATGTAACAAAGCACCGGTGGTGACCATTTCGGTATAGAGCAAAACATGCGGCGCAATTAAGCGCAGAAAGTAACGATCGTGACGATCGGTACAGTCCATCATCGGAGCGACGGAGATTTTACGGTTGAGGGTGTTCATAATAATTTCCAGGAATAATACGCTGAATGAAATAACTGTCATCGCCGAATGCTTTTATCGGGGATCTATGTACCCATGAGAAGATCCCCAATAAAAGCATTCGGCGATGACGCGGTTATTCAATGCTCCAAACAATGCATCGGCTTAGTCGAACTCCATTGTTTGCAACCCGGGCACAACCAATGCAATGTTTTCCCGGAAAACCCACAAGAAACACACTGATAATCCGGTTTATCCGCTAATAATTTTTTCGTTAAATTCTGCAAAATCGTTAAATCATCTCGCGCACGACCTTCGGTGCTAGAAATATATAAATTAATAAATAAATGTAACCCGCGTAATGTCGGATAACGTCTCACGTAATCGGCGACATATTTCGCTGCCACTTTATCACCTTTTCTTTTTTGAATACGCTCAGAAAGAATCAACACGACTGGAACGTGGGGAAATTGTTCCAACATCTGCATTAAATAACGCACGAGTTTTTCTTCTTCATTTAATTCTTCGTAACATGAAGCCAAATGATCAATGGATTCCGATAAATAATCCGGATTTTGGTTTTTTATTTTTTTTAACGCTTTCAAGGCCGCTTTATAATCACTTCTACCCATTTCAAGTCGGGCCAGTAATAAAGTAGCTCGCACGCAATGAGAATCTGCATCAAGGGCTTGTTTTAAATATTGATGGGCTTGCTCACTTTGTCCTTTATGCAAAGTAGCTTCCGCCAGCTCACAATAATAATGGGCAATCGTTGGTTGCATATTTTTTCGTGTAGCACTTTCAAGCTTGTTTGCTGTTTGAATGGCATTGACCCACTCTTTTTCTTGCTGATAAATATTTAAAAGCGCATCTAAAGCCGGGACCGTATACTCTTTGATGTTAACGACCTCTAAAAAAATACGTTCTGCACGATCCAATACACCCGCGCTAAAATAATCCTGACCTAACTCAAATAACGATTGTTCACGGTAGGCTTTATCCAATTGCGGCCTCGCAATCAGATTTTGGTGAATGCGAATCGCGCGGTCTACTTCCCCCCGACGACGAAATAGTTTGCCTACCGCTAAATGCGTTTCGACTGTATTGCTATCCACCTCTAACATTTTAATAAAAACATCAACCGCCTTGTCAGGCTCTTCATTCAATAAAAAATTCAAACCCACTAAATAATCACGTGGCAAGTTGACTTGCTGAGCGATCAGACGACTTTGTCGTGACTGATAACCTAACAACCAAGCTCCAAAGACTGAGGTAATAACTAATATTAACCACCAGATACTCATTAATGTCTATCCTGTAATGGGATGGCACGTAAATTTTCGACTTCCTTTTCAGCGACTTTGAGTCGTTGTTTGAGATGGTAATTTTTCATTTTAACTTTCAATACTAACCATCCACCAACGAGCAAGCCTGCCACGGAGCCGATACCAAAAAAAGAAACCAATAAGAGGGAAAGTGGTAAGGTTTTTTGCCCAATATAATAATTTAGGGTCACGGGGGTCGGATTTAGCACCGCAAAAGTAATGCCTATTAAGATGATAACCACTAATAATAAATACGTGACAATGCGCAAGGTAAGCTCCTGTCTAAAACGTTAGTCTTTCAATTAGTCAGGATTATAACAAACAAGAAGATAATTGTAACCGACGGGGATGACGCGGTGGTTCACATGCAGGGCACAGCACAGCCGTGCCCCTCTGTGTGGATATTATTACTCTTTACCGTCTATCTTCGCTTTCAGCAAATCGCCTAAAGTCGCTTTCAACGGTGCTGCTTCTTTTTCTTTCTTTTTAGCAGCGGTCGTTCCCGTTCCAGCAGCGGCACGGGTTTTCTTCGCTGGGGCGTCTTTAGATTTCATTGATAGCGTAATCATATTGGTCTTGCGATCTGTACCCGTGATTTTAGCTTCAATCATATCGCCGACATTTAAGCGAGTACGCGCATCATCCACTTTATCTTGTGAAATTTCAGAAGCACGCAATGTTCCACTGACACCGGGAGCCAATTCAATGACAGCGGATTTTGCATCCACTTCAAGAACTTTACCGGAAACAACGCTGCCTTTTTCATTTTCATTTAGATAATTTGCAATCGGATCATCCGCTAATTGTTTCAAGCCTAACGAAATGCGCTCACGTTCTGCATCAATTGTCAGAATAATGGTTTCCAATTCGTCGCCTTTTTGCAATTTGCGTACGGCTTCTTCCGCAGAAGCATCATTCCAAGACACATCCGACAAGTGAATCAAGCCGTCAATGCCGCCATCCAAGCCGATGAAAATACCGAAATCCGTAATGGATTTGATTTTACCGGAAATTTTATCGCCTTTTTGGTGACTGGTAGCAAATTCTTCCCATGGATTTTGTGTGCACTGTTTCAAGCCGAGTGAAATACGACGACGTTCGCCATCAATATCTAACACAACCACTTCCACTTCTTGGCCTAAGTGAACCACTTTATTAGGGTTAACGTTTTTGTTAGTCCAATCCATTTCAGAAACGTGTACTAAGCCTTCAATGCCTTCTTCAATTTCAACAAAGCAGCCGTAGTCTGTAATATTGGTTACGTTACCGCGTAAACGTTTACCGATTGGGTAACGATGGCTAATGTCAGCCCAAGGATCTTCGCCTAATTGCTTCAAGCCTAAAGAAACACGTGCATTATCACGATCAAATTTTAAGATTTTAACTTTGATTTCATCACCAATCGCTAAAATTTCGTTAGGATGTTTGATGCGCTTCCAAGACATATCGGTGATATGTAATAAGCCATCAATGCCACCTAAATCAATAAATGCGCCGTAATCGGTGAGATTTTTGACGATACCTTTAACTTCATCGCCTTCATGTAATTTTTCTAATAAAGCTTCGCGCTCAACACTGTTTTCAGCTTCCATCGCAGAACGTCTGGAAACGACAATGTTATTGCGTTTTGCATCAATCTTAATAACTTTAAAGTCAAACTCCTTACCTTCCAGCGAATCGGGATCGCGAACCGGTTTGACATCCACTAATGAACCCGGCAAGAAAGCACGGATTTTATTAATTTCAACAGTAAAACCACCTTTCACACGGCCTTGAATCACGCCGCGGACAATTTCTTTTTTCTCATAAGCACTTTCTAAATCGATCCAGGCTTCCAAACGTTTTGCGCGTTCGCGAGATAAACGGGTTGTACCAAATCCATCTTCAACGGTTTCCAATGCAACTCGCACCTTGTCACCGACCTTGACTTCAACTTTTCCGCGTTCATCGGAAAATTGTTCGATAGGAATAATGGATTCAGACTTGAGTCCAGCGCTGACAACAACATAATCAGAGCTTACACGGACGACTGTTCCGCTAATAACCGCACCGGGGACCATGGGAGTTTCTTTCAGGCTTTCTTCAAATAATTGCGCAAAACTTTCGGACATACTTTAGGTTCCTAGATCTTGGAAGATCTTTAATAAACAACTTGTTAGTTAAAAAAACGATAATTATTAATGGGGTGGTGGAAAAGCGCAGCCTGTCCAACAATAAATAATTACCGTACCTATTCCACTACGCTTTACAACGCAGGAAAAACTTTTTTGACCTCGGCCATGACACGCTCAACGACTTGTTCAATCGTCAACTGGTCTGTATCAATGCAAACCGCATCAGCAGCAGGTCTTAATGGAGCAACAGCTCGCTCTTGATCGCGTTTATCGCGCTCGCGGAGCTCCAGAACGAGGTCGCCTAGGGTAACATTAATGCCCTTTTCCTTCAACTGATTATAACGGCGGCGGGCGCGCTCTTCGGGGCTAGCTAAGAGGAAAATTTTAATATCGGCATCGGGAAAAACGATGGTTCCCATATCACGACCATCAGTCGCTAAACCGGGCTCTTCGCGGAAAGCCCGTTGGCGACTTAATAAAGCAGTTCTAACAGTCGGTAAGACACCGATTTTAGAAGCCGCATTACCCATTTTTTCCGTACGGATGGTTTCAGTAACGTCCTGCCCTTCTAATAAAATACGCGGTGGAGCGCCAATTTCTGTCGCAATAAACTGAACGTCTAAATGCTCGGCCAAGACTGTCACGGCCGGTTCATTATCTAAAGCAACGCCATGTTTTTGTGCTGCCAACGCCAGTACACGATACAAAGCACCGCTATCGAGCAATCGCCATCCTAATTGCTTGGCCACTAAGTGAGTCACAACGCCTTTTCCAGTACCACTTGCGCCATCAATCGTGATGACGGGTTGTTTCTGCATCATTCAGATTCTTCCTGTGGGCTGGCGGGATTACTGCTGGTATCTATTTCTTGCAGTGTCGCAACCGGTTCTAATCCAACGAGCAATTCATCGTTCGTTAGTTGAATTAAGCGAACACCTTGCGTATTGCGCCCTACCAGAGAAATTTCCGCCACCGGCACACGAACTAGCGTGCCCTTATTGCTAATCAACATAACATCGGAAGAATGGACTTGAATTGCACCAATGACTTGACCATTTCGTTCACTCACTTGAATGGAAATCACACCCTGACCACCGCGACCCGTCGAACGATATTCCTCTATCGACGTACGTTTACCATAACCATTTTCAGTTGCGGTCAAGATATCCCCTTCTGGATGGACGACAACGAGCGAGATTACTTTTTGATTTTGTTGCAATTTAACACCGCGCACTCCGCGCGCCGTTCTACCCATCGCACGCACATCTTCTTCAGCAAAGCGAATGACTTTACCTGCATTGGTAAATAACATCACTTCTTGCGTGCCATTCGTCAGATCGACACCAATTAATTTATCATTTTCGTTTAGTTCGATAGCGATAATGCCGTTACTGCGGGGCCGTGAAAATTCAGTTAAGGCCACTTTCTTGACCGTTCCTTGAGAGGTTGCCATGAACACATATTGATTTTCTTGATATTCACGTAGCGGCAAAATAGCGCTAATTTTTTCGCCCTGAGCCAACGGCAATAAATTGACAATCGGCTTGCCACGCGAATTTCGGCTGGCTTGCGGTAATTGATATACTTTCATCCAATATACTTTGCCTTCACTCGAGAAGCACAAAATAGTATCGTGAGAATTAGCGACCAGTACACGTTCGATAAAATCTTCTTCTTTCACTGCTGTTGCCGATTTACCTTTGCCGCCACGATGCTGGGCTTGGTAGAGTGTAACAGGCTGAGATTTTGCATAACCCTCATGCGATAATGTGACGACGACATCTTCTTCTGGTAATAAATCTTCTAAACAAAAATCACCGCTGCTTTCGATAATTTCTGTGCGGCGCTCATCACCAAATTGATCTTTGATCAAGAGTAATTCATCGTGGATGACTTGCATTAATCGCTGTGGATTGGCCAAAATTTCATTTAAATCCGAAATGAGGATTTGTAATTCTTTGTGCTCATTTAAAATTTTATCTTGCTCTAACCCAGTTAAACGATGCAAACGCATTTCTAAAATGGATTGTGCTTGCTCAGGAGAGAGATGATATCCATCGGCAGCTAAGCCATATTCACTCATCTCATCCACACGGCTTAATATCGTAATTAAGGCAGCTGATTGCCAAGTGCGGCTTAGCAATTGTATTTTTGCTTCGGCAGCATCTTTTGCTTTCTTGATCAACGTGATCATTTCATCAATATTTGCCAGGGCAACAGCAAGGCCTTCTAAAATATGCGCGCGCTCTCGGGCTTTGCGTAAATCAAAAATCGTGCGGCGAGTCACCACTTCACGACGGTGTTTAATAAAGGCTTCGAGAACTTGTTTGATGTTTAAAATACGTGGCTGTCCATCGACCAAAGCCACGGTATTAATACCAAATACGTTTTGTAATTGCGTATAAACATATAAATTATTTAAAACAACTTCGGAATTTTCACCCCGTCTTAACTCAACAACAACGCGCATGCCTTGCTTATCGGATTCATCACGTAAAGCCGTAATGCCTTCTAATTTTTTTTCTTTGACAAGCTCTGCAATACGTTCGACTAAACGCGCTTTATTCACTTGATAAGGCAGTTCAGTGATAATAATTCTTTCTTTTCCGGACTTTTCATCCACTTCAATATTCGTGCGTCCGCGCACTGACAAACGGCCGCGGCCTGTTCGATACGCTTCCAAAATACCAGCACGGCCGTGAATAATACCGGCGGTGGGAAAATCAGGGCCTGGAATATGGTGCATGATTTCTTCAATGGTAATATCAGGATTGGCAATCAAGGCAATACAAGCATTAATCACTTCGGTTAAATTATGGGGAGGGATATTCGTCGCCATGCCCACCGCAATACCCGAAGAGCCATTGACCAATAAATTAGGAATTTGGGTCGGAAGCACCGTCGGAGACATTTCCGACTCATCATAGTTGGGTACAAAATCAACCGTTTGTTTTTCCAAATCTGCCAATAATGCATGAGCAAAACGTGACATGCGCACTTCCGTGTAACGCATCGCGGCTGCTTCATCACCGTCGATAGAACCGAAGTTACCTTGACCATCCACCAGCATGTAACGCATGGAAAATGGCTGTGCCATGCGAACCACCGTATCATAAACAGCCGTATCACCATGCGGATGGTATTTACCGATCACATCACCCACGACTCGCGCCGATTTTTTATGTGGTTTATTCCAGTCATTGCCTAATTCATGCATTGCAAATAACACGCGGCGATGAACCGGTTTTAGGCCATCCCGCACATCAGGCAAAGCACGCCCAACAATAACGCTCATGGCATAATCAAGATAGGATTGTTTTAACTCATCTTCCAGGCTGACTTTCTGTATTTCTTTCGCAATTGGAGTATCCATAAGGCCTCAATTCTAGAGGTAAAAAACAGGCAAAATGATAGCATAGAAGGTGCAATATGACCATACAATCCTAGGGGCTGCTGAGGGCTTCCTGTGAGGAGACTCAGGAGACAAAAATTCTAGCGATGTCGCAAGGGCATGGCGTGCCATGCCCTGGGCTTTGCAAAAAAATTTTGTCCCCCGCAAAGTCGCAAGCCCTCTGTAGGGGACAAAAAATTAATTCTTTATAAATTTACCGGAATTGTAGGGGTGAACCCGCGTGTCCGCCCAGCGGCTTTCCCTGTAAAGTCAGGGCGGACACATGGGTCCGCCCCTACAAAAAAGCGTTTTTGTCGTGTACTACAGCGTTCATTTAATTTTGGCTCGTCTAATTAACAGACGAGCGACTGGATTGCAGGATGCAATCCTTAGTGCCATGGATGGCGCGTTCGGAGCGAGGAGTTAATTAGACGAGCCAAAATTAAATGAACGCTGTAGTACGGAGTCGCAAGCCACGCCAGAATCTGCAGAGTTTACAGGAAGTCCTACGCCATTGTGAAAACTATATGGACACCAAAACAATCTGTTAGCACTAAGCAAGTAGCGCCTACAAATTCTCATCGGATTTACCAAGTCCCAAATTAAGGGTAGCAGGCAGATGATTGCCCGATTTATCGTGGATATGCTTCTGCCTTGCCCTACCCTTTAGGGAAATGCAAAGACTGCGAAACAGACGGAAAACCTTCAGGTAAGGTCTCGCTATCTTCCATATACTTTTGAAAAAAGAAATGACTCGGTGGCAGGTGAAGAATGTCGGGTAATACCGCTAATACGCTATTTAACCGCTGCTCTGCTTTTTGCGGAGCTATACTTCTGGGCGCTTGGTATTCTTGGACTAATACAAACTGATCGTATATATCAATCGAAACAGCATATTCCGGTAAATCCGCATCATAAAGCCGATAACAGGTAATATTTTCGCGTTTAGCCCAACGGGAAAGATGCTTCATTTTTTTGGTAAGTCGATTACTAAAACTTTGCACGGCTGCGCGATGTTCTTCGGTTAACGATCGCCCTGCCTCGCGAATTCGGCGCTCATTATCAGCAGATGGACTGCGATCAACAAATTTTTCCGGCTGCACATCAAATAGTAATAACTGACAAGGGATGAGACCATTAAACAAAGCATAATGTTTTCGAGCTCGAAGGCCCATATTTTTGCCGAGCAGAGGATTGCCCGTAAAAACCGCAGCCTGCCAACCGACAAACTCTTTTTTTAATTTCATACCGAGTTGTTGATATAGCACTTTTAATTCGTCTACTTCGCCTAACCGTTCGCCATAAGGTGGGTTAACCACCAATAATCCGCTGGGATTCTTAGGTAAGCATGATGATAGTTCTTGTTTTTCAACATGAACTTTTCCTAACAATCCCGCGCGCTCGATATTGGCAAAGGCGATCTTTATCGTATGAGGATCTTGGTCGTAACCGACTATGGTTGGAATTTTTGCAATATTTTTGCGCTGCATTGCTTCAGCCATTATTTTTTCCCATTCGGCTTTATTATGTTTTTTCCAACCTAAAAAACCGAAATAATCACGGTATAAACCGGGCGCAATATCACCTGCCATCCATGCCGCTTCAATCAGTAACGTGCCTGAACCACACATCGGGTCAATGAGCGTGCCACCTTGTTTTGCAATCATTGGCCAGCCTGCACGCGTTAAAATAGCAGCCGCTAAATTTTCTTTTAATGGCGCGGCGCCTCGCTCTAATCGATAACCGCGTTTATGCAAACTTTCGCCGGATAAATCAAGACTGAGGGTTGCTCTATCGCGATTTAAATAGACATGAATAGCAATATCGGGATTTTCTTTGTCGACACTGGGACGAACGTTATATTTTTCACGAAATTGATCGACTATGGCATCTTTTACTTTTTGCGCACCAAACAAGGAATGCGTAATGGCGGAGTGAGACGTCACAAAATTCACACTTAACGTACCATTGGGATCCAAATGCTCATCCCAAGCAATGGTTTGCACATTTGCATATAATTCTTCGGGTATGCTGGCCGGCACTTCGGTCAGTTTTAATAAAATTCGATTGGCAAAACGTGACCAAAGGCAGGCTTTATAAGCCAAGGCTAAGTCCCCGGAAAAAACCACACCGGCTAATTTTTCAGCGGGATTCACAGCCCCTAATTGGCGTAATTCTTCGACAAGTAATAATTCCAATCCTTTGGGAGTGGTCGCAAAAAAATTCAATGGATAATCTCACATAAAAAGTAAACGGATAATACGCGTGATTTTATAGGCAGGCAATATTGTATGTCTGCTCAAGGTGGATTAGGATGCGAAAGACGAACCATACCCTCCTACTTTTGGAACAATCATTATTTTGATTTAATTTTCCTATGAATAAAATTTTTTTGAGCGCGTTTGCTGGATTCATATTTTTATTATCGCGCGCCAGTTTTGCAACAGATCAAAATGCTAAGCTATGGCTAGGTGTGAATTACAACCTCCCACCCAAACCGGCTAGTGTTTGGCGTTCTTATCTGTATGCCCAACTTCGCTTGATTGACAAAACACCTGTTTTGCAAACCACGTTAATGGAAGGAGCGGTTGGCTATCTGACAACAGCACAACATAGTTTTTGGTTAGGCTATCGTTGGTCAGGACATAATCCTGATGCGGGTTTTTCGGAAGAAAATCGGCTCTTTCAGCAATCTATTTTTCAGAATAAAACGCCCTCTTACCATTTAATTTTGCGCTCTCGTCTAGAAGAAATGACTCGCAGTGATGATCATCAATTGGCATTACGCTTTAGGGAACGTTTTGCGATCGAAATTGAACATCGGCTTTTTAAAAATGCCGTGCCTTTTTTTTACGATGAAATCTTTTTTCAATTAAATCACCCTAACTATATGCCGCATACTTTTATTGGACAAAATCGTCTGTTTTTAGGGTTTAATTTATATAGTGCAAAAACAACCTGGTGGGAAATAGGTTATATCAATCAGTATCAAACACACACACCCACACAGTCACAAAATGAGATGGGGCATATTATTTCTGTGACGTATAATTTTAGCTAAAATAAATGTGTCATCCCTAAATATTGGAAATGGTATTATTGCGTAAATTGAATAAAGATATTTTGTAGGGTGGATTAGACGCGTTTTTGCGTCGTAATCCACCTTTTCAGCGGCAGATTGGTGGCTTACGGTGCAAAAAACGCACCATGCCATCCTACATTTTTATTTTTTGATTTACGCAACAAGCCGTTGGAAACTGATCAGGGATAACAGTGAGCTTCAAGTCTGCGAAACTACCCCCTCCCGCAGCACACGACGTAAAATTTTTCCGACATTGGATTTAGGTAAATCATCGGTAAATTCCACATACTTGGGAACTTTGTAATTCGTTAAATTTTTATGACAATAACGCAATACATCACTGACCGTTAAATCAGGACTATCTTTAACAATAAATGCTTTCACTACTTCGCCAGATCCTTCATCGGGAATACCGATAACAGCGACTTCTCTAACACCTTGCAAACGTGCGATCACATCTTCAATTTCATTTGGATACACATTAAAACCCGAAACCAAAATCATATCTTTTTTACGTTCACAAATGCGCAAATAACCTAGCTCATCTATCGATGCAATATCGCCAGTTAATAACCAGCCATCTTGCGTAAAAACTTTTTGTGTTTCAGCCGGATTATGCCAATAACCATACATCACTTGCGGGCCTTTAACCGCTAACTCGCCTGGCTGGTCAAAACCAAGATCTTCTCCGTTTTCATCCAAAATACGCACATCGGTTGAAGAAACGGGCAAACCCACGGTGCCGTTATATTGTTTCAAATCAGGAGGATTAATGGAGACGCAAGGTGCTGTTTCAGTTAAACCATAAGCTTCTATTATGGGAGCACCGGTTACAGCTTGCCATTTCTCAGCTACGGCTTTTTGCACAGCCATACCACCACCTAAGCTCAATTTCAATTCGCTAAAATCCAGTTGCGAAAATTTTACATTTTTCAATAAACCATTAAACAGCGTGTTCACCCCCGTGATGATAGTAAATTTAAATTTACTGACTTCGGAAATCATTTGCGGTAAATCACGCGGGTTGGTAATTAAGACATTTAAGCCGCCCATTTTGAAAATAAAAAAGCAATTCGCAGTCAAGGAAAAGATATGGTAAAGCGGCAAGGCTGTAATAATAATTTCTTTGCCTTCTTCTAAAATAGAACTAAACCACGTCGATCCTTGTAAAATATTGGCGACCATATTGCGGTGCGTTAACATTGCACCTTTTGCAATACCGGTTGTGCCTCCTGTATATTGCAAAAATGCGATATCTTGCTGACTCACTTCAACGGACTTGAAGGTATGCCGCTTGCCTTGTGCCATAGCTTCTTTAAAAGAAATTGCTTGAGGAAGATTGATGTTTGGCACTTTCTTTTTAATATATTTCAAAATGAAATTCATTAAAAATGCTTTTGGCTGCGGAAATAAATCACCCAATTGAGTGATAATGACGTGCTTAAGCGGCGTATCAGGTAATGCCTCTTTCACGGTTAGAGCAAAGTTTGCTAAGACTAAAATGGCTTCTGCACCTGAATCTTTCATTTGATGCACTAATTCAGGCGGGGTATAAAGAGGATTGACATTCACCACGGTCAAACCAGCGCGTAACGCGCCAAAAAGTGCGACGGGATACTGCAATATATTCGGCAGCATGATCGCTAATCGATCACCTTTTTTTAAGTGTAAAACATTTTGTAAATAAGCAGCAAAAATACGGGATTGATCATCGATTTCTTGAAAACTGAGGGTCACGCCAAAATTATAAAAAGCGGGTAAATTCTTATATTGCTTACAAGCTTGCTCAAAGACATCAACGACAGATTGATATTTATTCGGATCAATTTCCGCTGGAACGCCTTGCGGATAATTCTTCAACCAAATCTTTTCCACGAGCTTTCCTTGTTATTAATTGGTCGGGGCGGCCGGATTTGAACCGACGACCACTTGCCCCCCAGACAAGTGCGCTACCAGACTGCGCTACGCCCCGTATCCTATTTACTCTAAATTATTCGCTTTTTATGTGCATCCTTTAGGGTCGTTAATTCTTGCAGAATTCATAGCACGACTGCAATCAATTTTTTGGATTTTTAAGAGATTTTCTTCATAGAGGAAAAAATATCGAATATAAATAGAGAAGGCGCAAAGTATTTTGCGCCTGTGGTAAGAAAATTAACTCTTTTGTACTTCGCTTCCTGAATAAACTTCAACGCGTGCTCGTAATTTTTGACCACTACGAAAAGTAACAACACGTCGAGCTGAAACAGGTATGGCTTCGCCAGTTTTGGGATTTCTACCCGGTCGTTCATTTTTATCATGCAATTCAAAATTGCCGAATCCGGACAGTTTAACTTGCTGGCCACTTTCAAGTGCCGCACAAACTTGTTGAAAATAAAGCTCAACCAGTTCTTTGGCATCCCGTTTACTAATTTCAACATTGTTGCATAAATGTTCTGATATATCTGCTTTAGTGAGTGCCATAGTTAGCCCCTTAGTTCAGCAGCGAACTTGTCTTTCAATATGACGATGATTCGTTCCATTAAGGCCACGATTTCTTCGTCTACCAGGGTGCGTGATGAGTGCTGCAAGGTCAAAGAGAGCGCTACACTTTTACGTCCTTCTGCCACCCCTTTACCTTGGTATACGTCAAATATAACAACGTCTTGCAATAAATCACCCGCTACAGTCTTTATTGTATCCTGAATTGAGGTCGCTGGTATACCCTGGTCGACCAAAATTGCAATATCACGACGTATTTCGGGAAAACGCGATATTTCCTTAAACCGGGGTAGTGCCGCTTGTTCCAATGGCAAAAGCAAGATCTCAAATAAACCTACCTTTCCAGTAATGTCTAATTTTTGAGCTATTTCAGGATGCAGCGTCCCTAACGTACCGACATATTGATCGCCTCGATAGATATCCGCCGTTTGTCCCGGATGAAGTGCAGGATGATGGCCTGGCTTAAATTCAAACGCAGTTTGATCAAGCGTCAACTTTAAGAGCATTTCGATGTCACCTTTAAGATCAAAGAAATCCACTTCGCGCTGTGGAACGCCCCACTGTGATGGACTCATATCGCCCCAAATCAATCCACTTAACACATTTTGTTGTTGCAGCGAACCGTCTTTATCGGTCACAAACCGTAATCCCGTCTCAAAAATCTTCATCCGATCTTGCTGTCGATTCTGGTTATATCGCAGCGTATTCAACAATCCAGGCCATAAAGAAGTTCGCATGACGGACATTTCAGCAGTAATAGGATTTAACAATTCTTTAGGGGATTGATTAGGATCAATCATGTGTTGAATCTTTTTATCGATAAAACTATAAGCCACAATTTCTTGATAACCTTTATCTCGTAATGCGCGACGCAAAATAGGTAAACTTAATTTTTTTTCTGACAACAGGTTCATTTGCATACGCGAAACGGGAAGATGCTGGGGAATTTTGTTGTACCCATAAATCCGTGCAATTTCTTCGATTAAATCAATTTCTATTGTCACATCAAAACGGCGGGCGGGAACCGTGACTTTCCATCCTTCTGCCTGTTTGTCGACGAGAAAACCTAAGCTTTGTAAGATAGATTCAATATCTTGGTGAGGAATAGTTAAGCCAAGAATTTTGCTAATGCGGGCGGCGCGTAACAAAATTTCTTTTGATGTGGGTAAATATTTTTTTTCGCTGACCTCGATCACAGGACCAGGCGTGCCACCAGCTATGTCTAAAATCAATTGTGTCGCACGCTCTAATGCACGAACCTGTAAGGTCGGGTCCACACCTCGTTCAAATCGATAGGAAGATTCTGAATTTAATTTATAGTGTCGACTTGTTCGCGAAATACTGACTGGCTGAAAAAAAGCACTTTCGAGAAAAATATCTTTTGTCAGCAAGGTAACGCCTGACTCCATACCCCCCATCATACCCGCAATAGCGAGAGGTTTATGTTCATCGGCAATCACAAGCGTTTTCGTGTTTAATTGCACCACCTGTCCATCGAGTAATTCCAATTGTTCTTCTGCTTTTCCATAGCGTACCACTATATTTCCAGAAATTTTAGCCAAATCAAATGCGTGCATAGGCTGGCCTAATTCCAGCATCACATAATTCATCACGTCCACAATCGGACTAATACAGCGCACGCCTGCGCGACGTAGCCGCTCTTGCATCCACATGGGTGTCATTGCATCGGCTACGACATCACGAATGACACGCCCCACATAATGCGGACATGCTTCGCTCGCTTGTAACTCAATTTTCAATGTATCTGAAATGCTGGGGGCAACAACAGAAAAAAACGGGGTCTCCGTTGCTGTTTTCGTCATCGCTGAAATATCTTGTGCTAAACCTAAAATACTTAAACAATCGCCTCGATTGGGCGTAATCGAAACATCCAGGATGTGATCGGTTAAATTTAAATAATCCCACACGCTTTCACCCAGTGGTGCGTTAGCGGGTAGTGCCATTAAGTTATCACTTTCTTCAGCCAAGCCTAATTCCTGAGGGGTACATAACATACCGTGCGATAACACGCCGCGTAATTTACTCGCTGTAATTTTCAAATTGTTGGATAATACAGCACCTTCTAACGCTGCTGCTGTTACCAGACCGGCTTTAACATCTTTCGCACCACAAACAATAGTCAAAGGCTGAGCGCCCCCTGCATCGACTTGACAGACGCGCAAACGATCCGCTTCGGGATGTTTTTCAACCTGTAATACTTTAGCAACAACGACACCTGAAAACTTTTCCGCAACGGGGAGCACTTCTTCGACCTCTAATCCCGCCATAGTTAATTCTTCACACAAATCTTCGCGACTGAGTGCTGGATTAATCCATTCACGTAGCCAGAGCTCGCTTAATTTCATTCTATAAATCCTCTTTATCTTTGGTCCTTCCCAGCAGGGGAAGGAGTTTAAAGCTAAAATTGCTTTAAAAAGCGCAAATCGTTTTCAAATAAATAACGCAAATCTGTGATGCCATAACGCAACATAGTCAAACGATCCAGTCCTGCGCCAAACGCCCAGCCGGTATAACGCTCGCTATCAATATCAACAAATCCAAATACATTGGGATGCACCATTCCACAACCCAGCACTTCTAGCCAGCCCGTGTTTTTGCAAATGCGGCACCCTTTTCCGTGACAATTTTGGCAACCGATGTCCACTTCAGCTGAAGGTTCTGTAAAAGGAAAGTAGGAAGCGCGAAAACGAATCGGGACTTTAGTTTCAAAAAAAGCATGTAAAAATTGCGTTAAAATGCTTTTCAAATCAGCAAAGCTCACGTTTTCATCCACCATTAAGCCTTCGATTTGATGAAACATGGGTGTATGAGTTAAATCAAAATCTCGTCGATATACGCGGCCCATGGTAATGATGCGCAATGGCGGTTTCGTGGTTTCCATCACACGAATTTGCACCGACGACGTTTGCGTACGTAACACAGTCTGATCAGGAAAATAAAAAGTATCTTGCATAGCACGCGCTGGATGAATGGCGGGAATATTCAATGCTTCAAAATTATGATAATCATCCTCAATCTCAGGACCATCCATGGTGGTAAAACCCATTTGACTGAAAAGCTCTGCGATTCTTTCCCGAGTTTTCGTCACAGGATGAAAAGTCCCTCTATCTTGATGGCGTCCAGGTAAAGTAATGTCGATGGATTCCGCCGCTAATTGCTTAGCAATGTCTTCCTGTTGTAATACAGCGGAGCGTTGGTCGATCAACGCTTGAATTTTTTCTTTTACTACGTTAACTCGCTGACCCGCCGCGGGACGCTCGTCAGGTGGCAACTGTCCCAACCCTTTTAGGCATTCGGTCAATTTGCCCTTTTTACCTAAATAGTGGACGCGATAATCATCCAGATTTTTTAAATTAGCTGTTTCATGAATTTCCTGGACGGCTTGTTCCAGGATTACTTCCAAATCCATCATAATAAATTCCAAAAAATAAAGTGGGGTTATTTTAACCTGGAAATGTGAATGTGCGAGACAATATTTTTAGAAGGAATCTGAAACGTAAATCCCCCTCGTAGGTTCCCACTTTTTTCAAAGAGGGATGTTTTTAACCAGCGAGGGGAAGTGAGATGACGCTATGCAGCTAATGTTTGTTTAGCTTGTTGAGCTAATGACGCAAACGCTGCGGGATCGTGGATGGCAATATCTGACAATACTTTACGATCGATTTGAATGTCTAATTTCTTCATTGCATTCATAAAGACGCTATAGGACAACCCGTGTTCACGTGCTGCCGCATTAATTCGTACAATCCATAGGGATCTGAAATCGCGTTTCTTACAACGACGATCACGATAAGCATATTGAGCTGCTTTCGTCACTGCTTGTTTTGCAACTCGGTAGACACGACTCCGTGCACCGTAATAACCTTTCGCTTTAGCCAGTGTTTTCTTGTGGCGGGCGCGCGCTGTTACGCCTCTTTTAACTCTTGACATACTCTCTTAACTCCTCAACATAAATATAGTTTATTGATCCAACAACATACGCGCAATTGAGCGCATATCTGAAGCACCAATACGACCAATCGTACGCAACTGACGCTTACGTTTGGTACTCTTTTTTGTCAAAATGTGGTTGCGGTTAGTACGACGGCATTTATAACCATTTGCTGTCGCTCTGAAACGCTTGGCCGCACCACGGTTGGTTTTCAACTTTGGCATGATTTTTACTCCGATTTTTATTTACAACACCTTACATAGGGATACGAGCCACCGTGGCCCCTACAATTTATTGCGTTTTTTTAGGGCCAATCACCATCACCATTTGGCGGCCTTCCAACTTTGGACGCTGCTCAACGATGCCATGATCAACCAAATCTCCAATAATACGCTCCATCAATTGCATTCCGAGTTCCGGATGGGTCATTTCGCGCCCACGGAATCGAATTGTAATTTTTGCTTTATCGCCTTCGCCCAAAAAGCGAGTGATACTACGCAATTTAACTTGGTAGTCCGCTTCTTCGGTCGCGGGTCTCATCTTAATTTCCTTAAGATGGACTTGTTTTTGCTTCTTTTTAGCTGCGGCTTTACGCTTACTTTGTTGATAAGCATATTTACCAAAATTCATTACTCGACACACCGGCGGCTTGGCATCAGGCGATATTTCAACCAGATCGAGCCCCGCTTCTTCACTGATTCGGCGTGCATCACGAGAGGAAACAACACCCAATTGATTACCATCAGCATCAATTAATCGGACTTCGGGAACTCTAATTTCCTCATTAATCCGAGGTTTTTTTTCTGTGCTAATTATTAATTCCTCCTAACCAATGGTTTTTCCTCGTTGCGCCACCGCTTTTTCTAATAAACTGAGCAGCTCATCGAAGGACATTGTACCTAAATCAACACCCTGCTGGGTTCGGACAGAAACCGTGCGTGTTTCAACTTCACGATCGCCAACAACCAACAAATAAGGAACAGCCTGTAAAGTGTGTTCGCGGATTTTAAAGCCGATCTTCTCATTTCTCAAGTCCGATTTCACTCGAAGTCGGTGTTTTTTTAAGAAATCAGTGATTTCTTCACAAAAAAGCGCCGCTCGCTCGGTAATATTTAACGTAACTGCTTGAATCGGCGCCAGCCAGACCGGCATTTTGCCAGCATAGTTTTCAATTAAAATGCCAATAAATCGTTCAAGTGAGCCCAATATCGCCCGATGCAGCATAACGGGTACTTTTCGACTGCTATCTTCGGCTATGTAACTCGCCTCTAACCGCTCCGGTTGATTGTAATCCACTTGCAAGGTACCACATTGCCATGTCCGGCCTATGCTATCACGCAAATGAAATTCAATTTTGGGTCCATAAAACCCGCCTTCACCTGGCTTAGTTTCGTAAGTAAGACCAGCCTCATCCAAAGCGAGCGCCAGCGCTTTTTCCGCCGTGTCCCAGGATTCGTTCGTACCTATGCGCTTTTCAGGCCGGGTGGCCAGCTTTATCATGACGTCGTTAAAGCCAAAATCACGATATACATCCAACACTAATTTAATAAATTGCACGGATTCACTTTGAATCTGGTCTTCCATACAAAAAATATGGGCATCGTCTTGAACCATTTGCCGTACGCGCATCAATCCGTGCATGGCACCCGATAACTCATTACGGTGGCAGCAACCAAATTCGGCTAAACGTAAGGGTAAATCACGATAACTGCGCAAGCCTTGTTTAAAAATTTGCACGTGACAAGGACAGTTCATGGGCTTTAAGGCGAATTGACGATCGTCGGACTCCACCGTAAACATTTCTTCGTTGAACATGCCCCAATGGCCTGATTTACGCCACAAATCCAAATCCACTAACTGCGGGGTTACCACTTCTTGATAACCATCGTTTTCAATTCGTTCACTAATATACTCTTTGATTTGTTTGTAAATCGCCCAACCATTTGGATGCCAAAACACCATACCTGGCGCTTCTTCTTGGAAGTGAAACAAATCGAGGGCCTTGCCTAATTTGCGATGATCGCGCTTCTCAGCCTCTTCTATTCTTTTTAAATAATCTTCTAATGATTTTTTATCTGTCCAAGCCGTTCCATAAATGCGTTGTAACATTTCATTATTTGAATCGCCCCGCCAGTAAGCGCCAGCCAATTTAGTGAGCTTAAACGCTTTTAACTTACCCGTGCTAGGAACATGCGGGCCACGGCATAAATCAATAAAATCACCTTGTTGATACAGCGTTAACACGTCATCCGCGGGAATCGCTTCAATAATTTTAGCTTTATATTCTTCGCCGATGCTGCGAAAAAATTTAACAGCTTCATCACGTGAAATCACGCTGCGGGTAACAATTAAGTCCTGCTTAGCCAATTCAGCCATTTTTTCTTCGATGCGAGTCAAATCTTCGGGAGTAAAAGGCCGTCCAAACGCAAAATCATAATAAAAACCATCTTCAATAACAGGCCCGATTGTCACCTGTGCAGAAGGAAAAAGCGACTTGACCGCTTGTGCCAACAAATGAGCGGTAGAATGGCGAATCACATCCAGCGCAGCCGGATCTTTTTCCGTGACAATAGAAATGGCGGCGTCATGATCGACTAAATGGGAGGTATCTACTAACTTACCGTCTATTTTGCCAGCAATCGCCGCTTTAGCGAGCCCCGCACCAATACTCGCAGCAATCTCTGCAACGGTAACAGCATTATCAAATTTTTTTTGGCTTCCATCGGGTAACGTAACGATAGGCATGCGCATTTTGCCTCTATGAGATAAGAACAAACCTGGTAGGCACGAGTGGGATCGAACCACCGACCACCACCATGTCAAGGTGATGCTCTACCACTGAGCTACGTGCCTAAAAGATCGTGAAAGATAGCACCACCTTACTTGGGACGCAAGCGTTTCATTAAATTTATAATTATCAATAATAAAAAAGCGCCCCAGGCTATCTTGGAAACCGTATTTGCCCAGCGAATGCCTATATAATGCTCGGTCAGGCGGGACTGACCCGCAGGTACAGTGACCGCGACTAACATCGGATTAATAAAAAGAGGATCATTGACTACTTTCTGCCAAGGAATGGGCTGATAAGAAACAGCTTGACCGTTTATCGTGACGGCTAACATCTTGGGATAAAATAAGAGCGGCAACTGCACCGTTTGCGGGTGGAGAAAATTAAAGTTGCACCGCATTACTGTGTGAGTCTGATGACAAAAATGCTTGGCCTCCCCGGCCGATATTGTAGGGGCGGACCCATGTGTCCGCCCAACAGCCTCTACCCTAGAGCCTAAATGAACATCAGCATAATCCGGCGTCACCACAAAAGAAGAGGCGCCCCACTCGCTTAATTTAGGATCGTGCATCAAATCTGTGACTGTTTTTTGTTGGCTTTGATTCGTCTGTAACCATTCTCCATTCACCCCCCCGATTAATAGCATGCCGATTAACACATGGCGCACATCGAGTTTATTTTGAAATAGATTGGCGATTGCCCAGGCAAATAATAAAGTCCCTATCCACATCAGTTGAATCATAAAGCGATAACCGAATTGAACCGCCTTACTGTATTCAGGTAAATAACGCCAAACATTCCACGGCGTCCAAACCAAGAACAAGGCCAGCAAAAATAAAAAAACCAAACTCGTCACGAAACGCGGCAATTTTTCGGAGGGATTATTCAATTTTTTATAAATGATAAAACCCATTGCCAACAACATGGGCCAGCCAATACTCACATAAAAAGGAAA
Organism: uncultured Coxiellaceae bacterium; assembly: GCA_964612855.1. GTDB lineage: Bacteria > Pseudomonadota > Gammaproteobacteria > DSM-16500 > DSM-16500 > DATIJJ01. The sequence continues at coordinate 3,362 of CAZTDR010000003.1, read as the reverse complement.
GTGCAATCGCCCATTACCTGGCAAGGGCATGGGGCTGACGGGGCTGACGGAAAATAAAGTCGGTAATGGCGCAAGCCATCGATAATAAAAAGGATTGCTTAAAATAGCATGCGCATAAAGGTGCGAGGCAAGCAATACAATCGGCACAAAATACCATAAGGCCAGCACACAACCGAACAACAAGGCAGCACCACTTAAAGCGAGTCGTCGCAACGGCAGCGATTCTTGAATATTGTAAATAATCACAAACAAACCGATAAATAACACAGTACACATAAAAATCACGATATGAATTGTTGCTAACGCAAACCACGCCATCGCTGTCCCTAAAAATACATTCAACGAAGGCCATCGCTGACAACGCACGTTGCAATACAACACAAATGGGACGAGACAGGCTGCAATGGCTTCTGTTAAATCACCTCGGGCATTGATATCGACGAGTAAATAAGGCGCCATCAAATAAAGAACGGATGCTAATAATGCAACCGAGTCGGAATAAACAAATTCTTTGGTAAGACGGAAAATAGCAAAACCACCCAAGACTAAAAAAATCCATAAAAGCAGTTTGAAAGCAATGAAGGGATTATCCGGTGTTAACCAATAATGAATCGCGCCAGCAAGTGTATAAACCAAAGGCGAATAAAATTGATAATAGGGATAACGAAAACCATCATACAAAGAGGGCGCGACACGCACGGGGAATTGCCCTTCACTCAGCGCTTGTTTAGCTTGAATGATATTCACGATGTGATTAGAAAAATCCGCAGAATTGGGAATGTATTCGTTGGATGCAATAGGCGAAAAAATTGAAAGTGCCAAAAAACTAAAAAAAATAAACAGTAAAAAATTTTTCTTGTGTAAAGTTGACATGAGCATCCTTTTTTCAGTCTTTACAAATCATCGGAATGACAAAAAAGCTTGGGGTACGTCACATTAAATGTTCTCCCTATATACCCACTACACCTCAAGATGCGAACTTTAGGCATTCAGATTGCAAGAAGTTGGCATCATTTTTTAGCGAAAAAACGCAGGAATACTTGCAGTATTTCGAGTATTTTTCGCTAAAAAATGATGACAAATTCGCCGCAAGATGAAAGTCTAAAGTTCGCATCTTGAGGTGTAATGGGTATATACCCTCTTTGATATCCTAAAATCCTATATTATTTTTCTCAATTTCTTTAATTAAATCTCTTACGCTGGCCGCTTCTTCAAATTCTAAATTATGCGCATGCTCATACATTTTTTTCTCAAGCTCAGCCAGCTTGGCCTGTCGTTTTTCTTTGGGCATAGCGATATATTCGCTATTTTTCTCGGCCACTTTCGAATACATTTTACCGCGCACAGAATCCGATGCATACGCGCCTTCCATAATGTCTCTAATAGCACGCTGCACACTGCGCGGCGTGATGTTGTTGTCCACATTATGTTGATGCTGTTTTGCACGGCGGCGTTCTGTTTCTTGCATGGCTTTTTTCATGGAATCCGTTACGCGATCGGCGTATAAAATGGCTTTGCCGCGAAAGTGTCGTGCCACACGTCCGATTGTTTGAATCAAGGATGTTTCGGAGCGTAAAAAACCTTCTTTATCTGCATCGAGAATACCGACTAGAGAAACTTCCGGCATGTCCAATCCTTCGCGTAACAAATTGATACCGACCAAAACATCAAATTGACCTAGCCGCAAATTACGAATAATCTCGACTCGTTCTATGGTATCAATATCGGAATGCAAATAACGCACACGGATGCCGTGTTCTTGCAAATATTCGGTTAAATCTTCCGCCAATCGTTTGGTCAATGTCGTTACCAATACTCGCTCATCTACCGCAACCCGTTTATTAATTTCAGATAACAAGTCATCGACTTGTGTTCGCGCAGGACGGACTTCCACTTCAGGATCGAGCAATCCCGTTGGACGTACCACTTGTTCTGCAATAGCACCAGAATATTCCTGTTCATACACAGCAGGTGTGGCTGATACAAAAATGGTTTGCGGTGCGCGCTGTTCAAATTCATCAAAACGCAAGGGGCGATTATCTAATGCGGAAGGTAAACGAAAACCATATTCAACTAACGTTTCTTTTCGCGAACGATCGCCACGATACATACCACGTAACTGCGGCACAGTGACATGCGATTCATCAATAATTAATAATGCATCGGAAGGTAAATAATCAAATAAAGTGGGTGGCGGCTCACCGGCTTGCCTGCCTGATAAATAACGCGAATAATTTTCAATGCCTGAACAATAACCTAATTCATTCATTAATTCGAGATCATATAATGTACGCTGCTCTAAACGTTGTGCTTCAACTAATTTATTTAAATGGCGCAATTCGTCGAGACGCGATTTTAATTCTATTTTGATTTGATCAATCGATTCTACGACGCGCTCGCGAGCCGTGACATAGTGTGATTTAGGATAAATCGTCAGCCGTGGAACACGGCGGGAAATTTCTCCCGTAAGCGGATCAAAAAAAGCTAAGCTTTCAATTTCATCACCGAATAATTCAATACGCACCGCTTCTTTATCGGATTCCGCAGGATAAATATCAATAACATCCCCACGCACACGATAGGTCGCACGATGCAAATCGACGTCGTTTCGGGTATATTGTAGTTCCGCCAACCGCCGCAATAACTCTCGATGATCAATGCGATCACCTCGGTTCAAATGCAACACCATGCTTAAATACATGCGCGGATCACCCAATCCATAAATCGCAGAAACCGTCGCCACAATAATGGCATCGCGTCGCTCTAATAAAGCCTTGGTCGCTGAGAGGCGCATTTGTTCAATGTGATCATTAATAGAAGCATCTTTCGCAATATACGTATCAGAGGATGGAACATACGCTTCGGGCTGATAATAATCATAATAAGAAACAAAATATTCCACGGCATTTTTCGGGAAAAACTCTTGCATTTCACCGTACAATTGCGCAGCCAGTGTTTTGTTGGGCGCCAAAATAAGAGTTGGACGCTGTTTGGCTTGAATCACATTCGCAATCGTGAAGGTTTTACCGGAGCCTGTTACACCAAGCAAAGTTTGATGACTTAAGCCTTCCTGTAAGCCTTTGATTAACGTGGCTATCGCTTTAGGTTGATCGCCAGCAGGTTCAAAGTCGCTGTGGATTTGGAAAGGTTGTGGATTCATGTTAAAAATACCCTACGTAAATCACCTTTTATGGATTGGCTCTGTGCACGGCAAAAATTTTTGCTCTCGCTACAAAGGTCGTCCCGCAGACAAGCCGGCGTTGTTGCGTAAATCTATTTTTGTAGGGGCATGGCGTGCCATGCCCGTGCTGCCTATCTCGCTGAAGCCGCCGGGCATGGCACGCCATGCCCCTACAAGTGTC
>CAZTDR010000002.1:0-76081 GCA_964612855.1 uncultured Coxiellaceae bacterium | reverse complement strand
GAGCATCGCCCTTACAAGGCGAGGGTCGTGGGTTCGATCCCCTCAGCACCCACCATATAAAATAAAAGTTTGAGGTTTCTTCAAGCTTCTCTTTTATAAATAAAATGAGAGATATGTAATTAGGAGTGGTAGTTCAGTTGGTTAGAATACCGGCCTGTCACGCCGGGGGTCGCGGGTTCGAGTCCCGTCCACTCCGCCATTTGCTGTCATCCCCGAATGCGTCATCGGGGATCTGTTTACACCCAGGAAATCCTCAGATTAGCACTCGAGGATAATTAGCACTAGCGAGAGCCTATACTTATGCTGCAGAGCATTCGCGATTATACCCACGGATGGATAGCTGGGGTCATCATATCTTTACTTATTTTCTCTTTTGCCTTATGGGGCATACACAGTTACCTACTTGGCGCTGGCAGCAATGATGTAGCCGCAAAAGTAAATGGTACGCAAATTACTAAAAATCAACTTGCTGTCGCGTACGAACGCCTGCGTCGTCAACTACAAATGCAAACAGGCTCAACTTCATTACCTTCGACTTCTGAAACGAATTTAAAAGAACGTGCGCTCCAAAACTTAATTAATTTCCAAGTCTTAGAACAAGCTTCATTGGCTAATGACTATCGAATTACGACAAATCAAATAGATGGTTTTTTACAATCTTTGCCTGATTTTCAAGTAAACGGCAAATTTTCAGTAAGCCGTTTTCAACAAATAATCAGCGCTATGATGTTTAACATACCTGATTTTATCGATATGGTTAAAACCACATTGCTGATTGATCAGCCCAGATTAGGTATTATTTTTACTTCATTAGCTATGCCAAATGAAATTAATGAAACCATGGCGCTGATTGGTCAAGAACGCGAGCTTCGTTATTTATTAATTCCCCAATCGTATGTTGCGCATCACTCGGTAATTATTTCTAAAGAAACGATTGAAGCTTATTATGCGAAACATCAAGATCAATTTAAAACGCCTGAACAAGTTAGCGTAGACTATATTTTGCTTTCTGCAAAAGATCTGGCCAATAAAATTAATCCCACAGAAGAAGAGTTAAAAAACTTTTATAGTGAAAATAGTAGCTCCTTTTCACAGCCCTATGACCAGGTGAAAAATAAAGTGAAACAACTTCTTGCTTCACAAAAATCGGAAGAAGAGCTTGCCAATAAGAAAGAAAAAATGGCTAATTTGACGTATGAACATCCAGAATCGTTGCAAATTGCGGCGAAAGAATTAGGATTGCCGATTAATACCACAGAATTGTTTTCTAAAGAAAAAGGCGAGGGCCACTCGCTCATTGCAAATGAGAAAATTCGTGAAATTGCTTTCAGTAATGAAGTATTAAATTTACAAAATAATAGTGATGTTATTCCACTTACACCCGAATCATTTATTGTGTTACGTATAAAAAAGCATATTCCCGCGTCTGTATTGCCCTTGAGTGCTGTCCAGCAACTTATTGAAGGGAAATTAAAAGCAGCCGCTCTGGAAGAAAATCTAACTAAGCTTGGGACTGAAATAAAAGATAAGTTGCAAGCGGGCACGTTGACACCTGAACAAGTCAGTGCAGAATATCATTTGTCTTGGAAAGATACCGGATTTGTGGGGCGTCACACTTCTAAAGTGGACCAAGGAATTTTAGATCGAGGATTTGCAATGCCTCTGCCTCCTAAAGATAAAATAACGTATGCAACGACTAAAGTTGCAAATGGATTTGCAGTGGTAGGCTTAATGAATATGCGACAAGGCAATGTGAATGTTGCAAAAGAGCAGTATCAAGCCTATGTTGATCAAGTTCAAACGTCTTTAGGTACATTAGAATATCAATTGTATAAAGATAGTTTGATCAATAAAGCTAAAATTGTCATCGAAAGTTAAGAGCTTATATTCATGAAAATAACTTCTTTCGCGTATCTTGTGGAGTACATATCCTTACCCACAATTTTTTTTAAGAGCTAAGAGCAAAGAAACGTAGGGTGGATTAGGCGTTTTTTGACGTAATCCACCAAAATCTAAACGCCTTTTATTTTAATCTGGTGGATTACGATGCAAAAAACGCATCTAATCCACCCTACAGTTTATTTTTTTATTGTCATCAAAACCTACAATCGCAGCGCTTTTATGACTTGTGGGTATGATATGATGGCGTAGGAACAGCACTAGATAAAAACCCAACGCTTCATCAATCAATGAAGCATTGGGTAATAAGAGATTAACCTAATAAGACCTGTTGTTTGGTCCATGTATTTTCATGCGCAACAGCAACAATTGAACGCGAAATATCTTTACCACCATATACAATAGTGGAAGGTTGATTTTGGTTGCTGGCTTGTCTGTCTAAGCTTTTGGTAATTGCATTATTAAGACTCGTTGTAGCATTCGTATTAAAGCTGATAAATAGGGCTAATAGCGCCAAATTTAGCTTCCTCATAGTCGATCTCCCTGTGATGTCAAGCATTTCGTACAGCCTTATTATACATAAAATGCACAAAATGCCAAATAGTTTTAACAAGTAGCAAATGTAGCGGGTGGGCAAAGCACAGCGCGCCCACCACCATCTTAAACAGAGTCCTCAGCAGAAAGTGGCAAAGAAGGAGCTTCCGCCAGCAACCCTTCTAATTCCACCTTTTCTATTTGACCAAAGCGCTGAGTAATCTTTTTCGCAGAAGTATTTACATCACTGACATCGGCATGTGCCTGTTCAATATGACGAGCGAGATTATCCATGCGTTTTTGAAAACGTTCAAAATCACTGGCCAGCATATTTAAATGTTTTTGGATAATATGTAGCTGTTGGCGGGTGGCCGCATCTTTGAGTACAGCTCGTGCGGTCGTTAAGATGGCCATCATCGTGGTAGGAGACACCATCCAGACTTTGGCTCGATGGGCTGCTTCCACTAATTCTGGGTATTTTCCATGTATTTCTGCGAAAATAGCTTCAGCAGGAATAAACATGATAGCCCCATCCGCTGTTTCGCCAGCAATGATGTATTTTTCCGCAATATCTTGAATATGTTTACGAATGTCGATTTTAAATTGAGATTCAGCAATTTTTCTTTCGGGTTCGGTGCGAGTCACATCAATCAAAATTTTAAAATTTTCGAGTGGAAATTTAGCATCAATCATGATATTTCCGGTGGGTTCAGGAAGAAATAACATGCAATCCCCCCGTTTTCCATTGCTTAAGGTATGCTGCAAAGAAAAATGCTGTTCCGGTATGACATTGCGAATCAATGCGGAAAGCTGCACTTCGCCAAATGCCCCGCGCGAGCGTTTATCCGTTAAAATTTCTTGCAGATTGACAATATTGCCGGATAATTCGGTGATTTTTTGTTGTGCAGCGTCAATTAATGCCAAGCGTTTCGTAATATTGCCAAATGTTTCATTGGTTTTTTCAAACCCTTCTGCTAAGCGTTTCTCCACTTGCTGGTTAATTTCTTTTAAACGCAAATCAGTGGCTTGTGTCAGCGTATCCACACGTTTACTGACATCATTTGAATAGTCAGTCAATGCCGTTTTCACTTGCAAACGCGTTTCTTGAAAGCCTTGCTGCAAGGTATCTTGTAAAATTTTTAAGGTTTGAAGATCTTGTTGTTTGGCCTGTTGCCGCATAAACAAAATAACAACCATGATCGCTAAAAATACGCTGATAGCAGAGAGTATAAGAGTGGGTTCTATAATCATAAGTTGCCTTTATTTTTATATGGCAAGCATGATATCACTTATTGCTAAAAGACCGTAGCCCGGGTGGAGCTCCGCCTCAAACCCGGGTCAATATTTTGTGTATGGATTAATCAGATAGATTTGGAAGTAGTATTCATCAGACTGGAAATGGTGCTCCCTGGCCCCGTGCTGGTACTAGAACTATTCGAATTAGAAGTGGGAGAAGAAGTAAAAAGACCCTGAACCGAAACAGTAGAAGAAACCGTAGAGCTCCGACTTCTCGTTTTGTCAGTATCTATAAAGGTAGTCAAATCAAGCTTCTTATACTCTGCTTGCTGCACAAAAAAATCATTAAGAAAGTCACCAAAGGTTTCTTTATCTTGTCCAAGAAAAACTTTGAACAAGCAACTAACAAAACGCTCTGTGAATTCTTTGCTCACCATATCACTTCCGTTTTGTTCTAAAGTGGTTTCTACATCCGATTTACTTATTTGCGTATAATCACAACCCTCTGCGCAATACCTCACCACTTCGTCTAACATTCTATCATAAGATCTTGTAACATCCTGTTTTTCTTCATCTATTATAGTTGTTAGATCTTTCACTACGCTTTCCCAAGGGGTAAGCTTTGAGGAACTAGTCATAAATCACCTAATTAGTTAAAAAAGTACAAAAAATAATCAGCTCACAATACTGTATTTAGCTTAAGAGAACCTTAAGAACATTATCAAAACCGCAACATATCATTGATAAGTGATTGAAAGATAAGCAAGAATAAAGCGATTAACCCTAACCGATAACTTAATAACAAAATTCGTTCTGGGATAGGGCGTTTTAAAAAAGCCTCAATCAACTGAAACAGTAAATGGCCACCATCTAATCCTGGGATGGGCAAAATATTAATCACGCCCACCGAAATACTTAAAAAAGCTAAAAAACTTAAAAAAGGAGCCATGCCTTGGTTTAACGCAATGCCGGCATTTTGAAAAATAGCGATAGGGCCGCCTAAACTTTGTAATGAGACTTTCCCCATTAACAATTTTCCAATCACTCGCAAATTCAAATGAATAAAGTCATAAGTATTTTGCCAAGCATAAAAAAGCGCTGTTATAACGTTATATTTGTTATTCTGCAATACCCCTTTTGGCCAGGTAACATAAGGGATAACCCCTAACCAACCATACTTACCTTTTAAAAAGCCACGACGAGAATCGGTGACAAGCTGCACGGTCTGCTTTTTACCCTTGCGCTCCAAAACCAAGGTTATTTTTTCTGCAGGATGGTGAGAAATTTGCGCCACGAACTCTAACCAATCGGTTATTTTGATGTTATTCACCGTGAGAATTTTATCGCCCGTTTGTAAGATGCCTAAGGCGGGAGAATGCGGGAGTATTTTATCAATAATAGGTGGCACTTCAGGCTCAAAGAGTTGGATGCCTAAACTGGCTAAGGGATCCGGTTTTAAATCATCCATGTGCCAATGAGTTAAATTTAATTGATAATTTTTGCTGACTTGACTTAAGGGAGCAGCCAATTCGACAGTCATCTTATCGGTATCGCCTGAGCGAGACAAAATACGTATGATGACACTCATCCAACTCGAGGTTGGCACTTGATCAATGCTCACGATGCGATAATTAGGTTGAATACCTGCCTCTGCTGCAATGGAATGAGGCGTCACTTTGCCAACAATCGGAACGAGCGACTGAAATCCTATGATAAAAAGCAACCAATATAAAAAAAAGGCGAGCAAAAAATTAGCGAGGGGGCCGGCGAGAACAATGATACATTTTTTATAAAACGGCTGGCGGTTGAAGGCTAAATATGACTCTTCCAAAGAAATCGGCTGCTCATTTTCATCGAGCATTTTGACATAGCCGCCCAAAGGGATAGCAGCAAGAACATACTGGGTACCTTTTTTATCGTAGCGACTCCATAAGGTTTTACCAAAACCAATGGAAAAACGTAACACTTTAATCCCTAAAAATCGAGCGGCTAAAAAGTGTCCGAGTTCATGTATACCGATAATCAATAACAGCGTTAAAATAATGCCAACGACAGTTATTAAAAAAGTTAGCAAATGGATATACCTCGAAAGCGATGGTGAGCTAAGCGCAGCGTGCCCACCACCCATTACATAATACTTATGTCATCTGATGCGAATTTAAACCCACCTCTTTTAATTTTTGTGCAATATGTTGAGCTGTTGCTCCATCTTTAATAGGACCAATTTGTACACGATATAATTTGTTGTGAGAAGCCAGTTGCGTAATGTTGATAGGGGAAGCAACCATTTTATTCAACCGCTTTTTCATATTTTCAGCGAGCGTTTTATTTTTAAATGCCCCTACTTGAAGATAAACACCTGATGTTCGCGCGACGTGAGTCGGAGGCACTTCTGGCACGTGTACACGGTTATCCGTGAGATAGAAATCTTGCGTATAAGTGGGTTTATCAAATCTATTTTTATCAAATCTGGTTGGATCAATAGCTTTGACATCAACGTAAGTGGTGCCGTGACCTATCATGCCCAATTTTTTAGCAGCAACGTAAGATAAATCAATTAATCGATTTCCTTCGAAAGGACCCCGGTCATTCACTTTAACAATAATTTTTTTACCATTGCGTAAATTGGTGACTTGCACATACGTCGGTAATGGCAAGGTCTTATGCGCGGCTGTCATGGCTAACATGTCATAGCGTTCTCCACTAGACGTACGTTGTGCATGAAATTTTGTGCCGTACCAGGAAGCAGTGCCTTGTTCTTCATAGTTTTTACTGGATGTCATGACATGATATTTTTTACCAAATACGCGATAAGAAGCAAGATTGCCATATTTGGCGCGTGGTTCAACTTTAGGTACGGCATCAGGCACTTTTGATGCATCAACATTGAAAGGGGGGGGGCCATCTTTTTTACTTACGGTGGAGCAAGCGTTCAGCAATAAGAATAAACCGATGAGAAAAAAAGTACTGATGGATCTCAGTTTCATCTTAGGCATTATCTGTCTTCCCTTTTAACATTGAAATGTAATAACTTAATTGATATACCGCCATGGCATACAGATTGCTTGGATTATAGCGTTTAATCACATCAAAATTAGAATAACCTAACCAGTATTCTCTACCAAAATAACCATGTAACTCAATCACTTTTAGTTTTTGCTGTGTTTCCGGAATAATAGGCGTTGCAGTATGCGTTAAAAAACCAAACGGTTGTCGTTGTATGCTCGCTCGAATAGCAACCGGTTGATTCGATTTCCAACCATGTTTTTGATAATAATTTGCCACGCTGCCAATCACATCAACTTCATTGTGCGTTAAATCTATTTTGGAGTTGCCTGAAAAATTCACTGCATAATGTCGATAACTGCTAGGCATAAATTGTGGTTGCCCAATGGCGCCTGCATAAGAACCCATGATTTTGAAAGGATCTAAGTGTTGTTCGCGCACGAGCAGTAAAAATTGTTCCAATTCACTGCGGAAAAAAGGAGCGCGCGGAGAATCACTGAAAGCGATATTGGATAAGGCGTCAATCACCCGATGTTCCCCAATATTTTTACCGTATTTGGTTTCAACACCAATCGTTGCAACAATAATGCTGGCGGGTACGCCATACATTTTTTCGGCGCGCTCTAACACATCTTGATATTTTTTCCAAAATTCGACCCCCTGACGGATTCGCCATTCTGTGACAAACAGCATTTGATAGGTATACCAAGGTTTTTGTTCTAAAGGCGCTTTTACACTGCGTATAACAATAGGCCGTAGCTTAACTTGATTAAAAAGCGCCACTAATTCGGGTTTGGCAAAATGATGTTTATGCACCATTTGATTAATAAACGTTTTAACATCGGGGTTATCTGAAAAATTGGCTAGAGCCAATTGAGGTAAGAAAAAAATGATCCAGAATACGAATAGAAATCGACGTAGCATGTTTGTTCCTTAACTATAAATTTCACCTGACATCATAAGAGCCCCGCGCGCCGTACTCTACCTATGTCGTTAATAACTTCCGATGCGTTTGAATAGACATAAGGATACCGAAACTTGCCATTAACGTCATCATCGAAGAACCGCCATAACTCACCAGCGGTAATGGCAATCCCGCAACAGGCAATATTCCTGTGACCATGCCCATATTAACAAAAAAAGAGACAAAAAATGTCAATGTTAAACTGCCTGCGAGTAGGCGATTAAATGTATCTTGTGCCCGCATGGTAATGTAAAGACCACGGCTAATAATTGCCATAAAAATAACGATCAAAATAAGATTGCCGATGAAACCAAATTCTTCACCACACACAGCAAAAATAAAATCGGTGGAATGCTCTGGCAAAAAGTGTAAGTGGGACTGCGTACCATTTAACCATCCTTTGCCAAATAATCCGCCCGATCCAATTGCAATTTTCGATTGAATGATATGATATCCTGAGCCTAAAGGATCGCGTTCCGGATTTAAAAAAGTCAGTACCCGTTGGCGTTGATAATCATGTAATAAATACCATACAAATGGCGCGCTAGCAGCCCCCATCGTCATCAGCAAACCGATCAAATACCAACTTAATCCCGCCAGCAATAATACGCTGCCGCCAGCAATAATTAATAAAAGTGCCGTACTTAAATCGGGTTGTTTGGCTGTGAGTAAAACGGGAATAAGAATAATAATCGCGGAAAAAAGAATAGCCGAAGGAGATAAAGGCAAATGAATACGGTGATAATGCCAGGCTAAAAACATAGGTAAAGCGAGTTTCATTATTTCAGAAGGTTGAAAGCGTATAAAACCCAAATTCAACCATCGTTCAGCGCCTTTACCTATATGACCGCCGAGTAACACCGCTATTAATAAAACCACACCTAATAAATAGGCCCACAGCGCCCAACGTTGATAGGTGATAGGATGAATTTGCGCGAATAAAAGCATTAACGCAAATCCGAGGCCAATATGAAAAATTTGTTGTTCCACCATTTGCATGTTTTGATTGCTTGCACTGTAAAGAATAATCAACCCAGCTGTAATTAATAATATTATTCCAAATAATAACGGCACATCTATATGAATATATTGCCAAAAAGAACGATAACCGGAACTGCCGCTTTCGGGTTTGATCAGTCGATGTTTGATAGCGCTAGTGAATGACATTGGCACTATTTCCTTGAACTTTAGTTGGATTAACGGGCGGCTTTACAGGTAAAACCAGAGGTGGCCCGATGAGATAATAATCTAGAATTTGTCTGGCGACCATGCTCGCGGCGGAATCATTTTCAACAATCACTGCGATCGCAATTTTAGGGTCTTCAACGGGAGCAAATGCGATAAAGAGGGAGTTATCCCGCAATCTTTCGGGCAATTTACTTTGATCTTCACGATCTTCGTCAGGATTATAATGCTTAATTGAATGAACTTGCGCGGTTCCTGTCTTAGCAGCGACCGTATAAGGTCCAATTTTGCCGAAATGATAGCCAGTACCTCCCGGAGCCGTAATCACGCCTTGCATGGCATTAATAATAATGTTCCAAATAGCAGGATCACGCAGATTAACCGGCTGTTGCAGAACCCGTTTCTGAATTTCTACCGCTTTACCTGGTTGTTGAGCGGCAAGCAATAAATGGGGCGTTAATCGTTTGCCATGATTGGCAATCACGGTGACTCCCGTTGCGAGCTGGAGTGGCGTCACTTGCATGAACCCTTGTCCGATGCCAGAATTCAGCGTATCGCCTTCATACCAGGGCGCGCCTTTTACTTTACGCTTCCAAGCAGGCGAAGAAACCACGCCAGGTAATTCTTCTTCCATATCAATACCGGTCAACTCACCAAAACCAAATCTCTCTAAAATATTATCAATACGTTGAATGCCTAACAGATGGGCTAAATTAAAAAAATAAGTATCACAAGAGCTCGCAATAGCCCTGAACGCATTGACGGATCCATGCCCATGCCTTTTCCAATCATGAAAAATATGACTACTGTTATTTAATTTATACCAACCGGGATCAAAAATTGTATAGTCCGGAGACACCACACCGGTATCGAGACCTTGAATAGCAATAAATGGTTTGATGGTCGAGGCAAAAGGGTAGAGTCCACGTAAAGCGCGATTGTAAAGTGGGCGATCAAGTGATTGTTGTAATGCTTGGAAATCTTGTGTGTTAATTCCTTCTACGAAGACATTGGGATCATAAGAAGGTTCACTGACCATGGCAAGAATTTGGCCCGTGCTAGGTTGAATTGCAACCACCGCACCGCGATGGCCTGCCAATGCTTTTTCAACTTCTGTTTGCAATTTGCTATCAATCGTTAAATATAAATTTTTTCCGGGGATAGGTTTAATTTGATTTAACACACGCAACGCTTGACCACTGGCATCATTTTCCGCTTGTTCATAACCTACGGTGCCATGTAATTCATCTTCATAAAATTTTTCAATGCCTAATTTTCCAATATAATTAGTTGCACTATAATTTATCGCATCAATTTCTTTTAATTCATCCGTATTAATTCGTCCGACATAACCGAGTACATGGCTTAAGCTATTAATGAACGGGTAACGCCTCATTAAACGTGCTTTGACTAAGACGCCGGGAAAGCGGTGTTGGTTTTCAGCGAAGCGAGCGACCTCATCCTCTGCCAAACGCATTTTTAAAGTCACATTATCAAATCGTCTATGCTGTTTTAATTGTTTTTGAAATTGGGCAATATCGTTATCGGAAAGCGGTATAATTTTGGCAATTTCCGCCAGCGTTCGCGGTAAGTTAATAATTTTATTAGGAATAATATCCAAACTATAAACAGGCACATTGTCTGCCAGTAAAACCCCGTTCCGATCATAAATCAGACCGCGAGTCGGTTCCAGCGGAACAAGATCTAGCCAGTTTTTTTGCGACAGCGTGGTAAAATGATCGTGATTGGCAAGCTGCAAATAGGACAGACGAATAATCAGCAAAGTAATTAAAATTATCATGAGGACGAGAATCGTTATGCAGCGCTGGCTGATTAATTGAATCTCATGTAGATGATCTTTTATGGCAATTCGTTTACGCATGGTATCTCATATCTTTTGTTTTACTTGCTTATAACGTTTTGTAGTGTGAATTAAACGCGTTTTTTGCGTCTTAATCCACCTTTTTAAAAGCCATATTCTCCGTTAAGCATGAGCGGGACTGTTATGCCATTATTTTTGCTGCATAATGATGCATTCGAATAATGCAGCGCACTCAAGCTTAAAGAAAACTGCCGTTTAGAGCCAAAACTGGCACCGACACCCAATTGATCTTGAAATGCAAAGTGCATTCCGAGGTTTTGACCGTCGAGGTGTGTGCGGGTCAGGTAAGATAAGCCAATACTGAGATTAATAAAAGGCGCAAAAGTAGGCTGTTGCAAAAAATAATAGCGTAATATAGGAGCCACTGCATAAATACTTAAGCTTTGGTTATAGCGACTACTGTGCTTAGTGACCCACCAATGTCCAAACGATGCATCAAAATAAAGATGAAGATTGGGTGTGAAGAGGAGTGATTCCGGTTGATACCAAATAGCCGCTCGGTAACCATGTAAATTTTGTGGGTCTTTACTCAATAGCGGAATGGAAAGCGATCCACCAATATACGGAGAGGAAGCAAATAAAGCGTTTGAGAGGCAAAGCCATCCGGCTATGATTCTAAAACCAGTGCGCATTGTGTTTTCCTTAACACAAAAGTTGAAAAATCATAGCACTTAACTTACTTTCTGTCATCACGAGTGGTGGCTTTAGAGCGTGAGCACGAGATAAAATGCCGCGCCCACCAACCTACGATAATTGCCTCATTATCAATCCCACCAACACATCCACATGCTCCGTGCTCGCATTCAACGCCGAGATATACTCAAACTTTTTACCCCCATTCTCTAAAAATTGCTCTTTCCCTTGTATCGCAATTTCTTCCAATGTCTCCAAACAATCCACTGCAAAACCCGGACAAGCCACTTGAATGTCTGTAATGTGTTCTTTGGGTAATGTTTCCAACGTAACATTTGTATAGGGTTGCAACCATTCAGCCCGTCCTAAGCGTGACTGAAAAGTAAGTTGATATTCAGTATTTTTTAAAGACAGTTCTTCCGCAAGCAAGGCGACCGTAGTGCGACAACGTTTTTCATATGGGTCACCTGCCAATATAAAGCGTTTAGGAATGCCATGAAAAGAAAAAATAAGTTGCTGAGGTTTATGCTGCAATTGAGCGGAACGAATCGATTGTGCAAGCGCTTTAATATAAAGAGGGTCCTCTGCATAATCCGGTAAAAAATGGATCTCAGGAATAACGCGCCAATTTTTTAAGGTGCGCGCAACACTATCAAACGTACTCGCCGTAGTGGCTGCCGAATATTGCGGATATAGCGGCAATACTAAAATTTTTTGTACTTCTTGTTCTTTTAAGGCTGCCAGCGCTGTTGCAATTGATGGATTACCGTAATGCATGCCCAAGGCAACAGGCATCTGTAATTTAGCTTGTAAAGCCGTCGCTAATTGCTGCGAATGATACAATAAAGGCGAGCCTGATTCCGTCCAAATTTTTTGATAAAGTTTCGCAGATTTTTTACTACGATAAGGCAAAATCCAGCCATATAAAATCGGGAGCCACAGAAACCGCGGTATTTCGACCACTCGTCGATCCGACAAAAACTCTTTCAGATATCGACGCACAGCAGTAGGAGTCGGTTGATCGGGTGTACCCACATTCGTCAAAAGAATGCCGATTTTAGGACTTGTCGTCATATTTAAAACCTAAAGCTGCCAGTCTATCTTTTAAATTAGGATGAGTAGAAAACATATCAAATAACGAACCTGAGTGTTCAATGCCCGCTTGAGTAGGGTCAAATAAATAAGCTTCTCGGCGCACATTTTCATGGGGTGTTTGTTGATAAGCTGCGCTGTAAGTTGCCTGATTTTCTTGATGATCGTTATTAATCTTAATTAAGGCGGAAGCAAGGGGCTGATTGTCTCGTGTGAGTTCCACACAACCTGCATCAGCCATATATTCGCGTGTGCGGCTAAGATAAAGCAATAATAAAATATTAATCACGGGTAAAATATAACGCAATACCATGATAATCATCAGTAATGCATTTCCAGAACGGCCTTCTTCTGAACGACGCCGGGAAAAAATCGCATTATAAAAAAACATGTCCAATACCATCACCATTAAGTTAGCCAATAATGATGCCATCAAAGTTAACTTAATATCGAGATGACGAATGTGGCTTAGCTCATGCGCCATGACCGCTTGTAACTCGGCACGGTTCAGTTTTTGCAGTAAGCCGCGGGTAATGGCAACCATGGCCGATTTTTCGCTAAAGCCACTAGCAAACGCATTCATATAATCGGCTTCAATTAGATAAACGCGCGGCATAAAACCTAAACCGGCGGCAATTTTCATTTCTTCGACCGTATTATACAATTGTTGTTCCATCGTATTTAGTGCGGTATCCGGGGTAATTTCACGGTATTCCGTTCCCATCAACATCAGCTTATCGTGAAAAGCGAGGGTAATGAATAGGGAAATGCCCGCCACACCTAACATAATTAACGTAACCAGCGGAAAAATTTGAAACGTGATTAAGGCTTGAAAAATTTCCGCAAACGATGCTTGTGGAAAACGTTCAGCGTAAATAAATAAATCAATTAATAAACCAAGGGAAAAATAAATTAAAATAAATAATCCAATCACAAAAAAAGTTTTGCGATTATTAGAGCGAATGGCGGCGCGCCAATCTGTGGTTTTAGCAAGATTTTGCGTGGCTTCGGGCATGATTTTCTCGATTTTTAATGATTGCTGGCAGGAACGGGGTGGATTACGGTGCAAATAAGCCACCCGGTAATTTTTATAATTTAACAGTATAAGCTTCTTGCTCTGCCACTTTTCCTTCACTTAACTGCCAATACGGAAAATCAAAATCTAATTTGCTCTTAAATAACGCCACAATCATTGAAGAGAAAAACGACTTTTTTGTCGCATTATAATTTTCGATGCTGTCATTATAAGATTGTTTTGCATAAGCTAACTTATTTTCTGTGCTGACAATTTCTTCTTGTAACTGGAGGCAATTTTGATTGGCTTTAAGATCCGGGTATTGTTCAAAAACAACATTGAGATTGGATGCAATGGAGGAAATTTTATTTTCTGCCTCAATGCGTGTTTTTTCATCACCACTGGCTTTAGCTTGTTGCGCTTGTGCACGTAATGTCACCACATCTTTTAGCGTGGTTTGTTCATAATCCATGTATTTTTTAACGACATTAATCAAGGATTCAAATACCTTAAAACGACGGTCTAATTGAATATCAATTTGTTTTTGATTATTGCGGACGGCCTCAATAAGAGCGATCAATCGATTGTAGCTGAAGACAATGAAAGCCGCGATAACGAGTAATACAATAAAAATAATAATGCCTGTGCTCATATGAGTTAACTCCTTTATAATTGAAGACATTATATATCGGGGAATAAAAAAATGTCAGCTCATACTTTAAATCTCACACCGGCTTTATATGCTTATTATCAACAACATGCTTTTCGCGATACAGCCGTATTGCAAAAATTACGCGAACAAACCCATACCATGAGCATGGGACAAATGCAAATATCCCCTGAACAAGGACAGTTTATGGCCTTACTGGTGGAATTGATGGGTGCTCAAAAAACCTTAGATATCGGTGTTTTTACAGGTTATAGCGCCTTATGTGTGGCGGAAGCGCTGCCTGAACAGGGCAGGGTGATTGCCTGTGATAAAAATGCAGAATGGACCACAATCGCCAAGCGCTTTTGGGAAATGGCAGGCGTGGCACATAAAATTGATTTACGCTTAGCACCTGCTATGGATACATTACAGGTTTTAATCGCTGCGGGTGAGGCTGGCACCTTTGATTTTGCTTTTATCGATGCCGATAAAATGAATTATCTCAACTATTACGAACTCGCCTTAACCCTTCTTCGACCGGGCGGGGTCATTGCGATCGATAATGTCTTGTGGAATGGAGATGTGGCAGACTCGACTGTCAATGATGACAATACCTTAATGATTCGCAAAGTGAACGATGAAGTCGCAAACGACCAGCGTGTCACGATGAGCATGCTGCCCATAGGCGATGGCTTAACATTAGCAAGAAAAAGATATTAAAACATAAACGTAGGGTGGATTAGATGCGTTTTTTGCATCGTAATCCACCAAATATAGAAAGCTATTTATTTTGATAGGGTGGATTACGATGCAAAAAACGCATCTAATCCACCCTACATTTTATTGATGTGCCTGGCCCCACCTCAAAACAAATTTTGGTCGCGTTCTTAAGCAAAAATTAAGCTATTTCCGCTATAATTTCTCCCAAATTTATAAGATCAGCTTTAAAGCAACCGAGGAGTAAAAATATGGCGGCACCACGCGAAATAAACTTATTACAAAAAAATGAAAAGAGGAAGGATATACAAAAAGGAATTACCCAAATTAAGCAATATATCAGTCATTTTCTTCTGGAAAGCCCACCTAATATATTAGTCGGTAAGAAAGCCAATATTCTTTCCCAAAACGTGTTGCAATGGCTACGCAAAAAGGGCAATGCAGAAGAAAAAGCATTTTATCCGGAAGTACTTTTTTTGCGTGGTAAAGTGTTGGTTATGCTGGGTCAATATTCCGAAGCAATCAAATTATTAGAAGATGAAAAAGAAAAAGCATACTTTCATTGGGAATTATTAGGAGTTGCCTACTTAAAAACGAGGCAATATGAAAAAACAAAAGATTGCTGCAATGCAATTTTTCAAGAACAACCTCAGTATATGAGTACGCACCCGCTCAAAGCTTATGTATCTCTTTTACAAAATAGGCATCACCTAGAATTTGAAACGAGTAGATTACCCCTAATACAGTCAATTTCTTCTTTAGCTGCAATACAAGGAGAGGTTAAAGAAGACTCCTTAAAAAATGAATTTTGGTTTGAGATGATGGGCGTATTTCTTTGGAATAATCATAGTAACGAAGTCGCAGCTAAACTAGCAAGCATTTTGCAAAAACTTGAAGATTCGTCTCAAAATTTTGAAAATTTCGACATAGCTATTTTTTATGGTTTCATGGCTCATATTCACTTCATGAATAGAAACTATGCGGATGCCGAAAAGTTTTCTAAAAAATGCGAGGATTATCTCGGAGAAATAAGGGATATGATCGCTAACAAAGACGAACGTGATCAACTGCCTGAGTCTAACTGTGATTATATACAGTTTGACCTATTTTTCACTCACTATATAGCTCTCATAAGAGCCAACTTCCATTTCTTTAAAAAAGATTATGAAAAAGCAAAACACTTCGCTAAACAATCTAAAATAACATCTGAATATTTCCAGGATTGGGTACATTGTTTACAACAAAACAATCCTTTTTTTATGATGGATGTAAAACCCTGTGCTAATTATTTTTCCCTGTGCGACAGCCTAGGATATGATGGTATCGATTCAGAAAAAGCAAACCAAGCCAAAAATTTACTGGTGACTGCTTTGGAGGAATTTATGAAAAATAAATATCGCTCTAAAGAAGTTAATCTCGCTTTTCTTAAAACATTATCGGAAATTGAATTTTCGACAGGTGGCACCTTACTTCACATTGCTGCGCGCTTAAGGAGTTTAAATTTACTCAAATTATTTTTGTCGGAAGATAGTTTAGTCGATGTTAATATGAAAGATAATCAGGGCATGACGGCGCTAGATCATGCTTTTTTAATGAAAAAAACTCAACCAGGCAAAGCCGCTGAGATTTTCGATAAATCCATTTCACTTTTACGGGCAAAACAAGCAAAAACCGCACAGGAACTCCAGCCCGCATCCGTAGATTTATCACTTTCAAGTGAAGCTAAAAGGGAATCGGTTGATCAGATAGCTCAACCCGAAACTAAAGAATACGTTGAAACACCCATTTTCATTACTCAACCCGAAATGAGTCCTGCATTAACAACAACAGCAACACTTTTATCGAGTTTTACAGCCTCTGCCACGACCGCATCTGTTGGTCGCGACGAGAAACAGGATGAAAGATACAATAAAATGGAACAAGATCTTCAGTATTTTCGAAGAAAAGCTCGCAACTTATCAAATGTTGTCGCAGAGGCGGTGAATGAAGTCGCTCATCTTAATAGTCAACTTGACAAGGCAGCTGAAACCCAGCAAGCTTTGCAAACGCATGTCCAATATCTTGAGCGTACCGTTGCCTCTTTATTTAACACGAATCAAAATCTTTTACAGAATCCTACTACATTATTCACAGTCACACCTCTGCCGGATAATGTTTCAGTCGTTGTAATAGAAGGAAGTTCTGCTAGCTCAGCGAGTAGTAGCTCATTAATTGAAACTCATCGAGATAGTATGCCTAGAAATAATTAATTAGTGGGGTCCTCTTAGCCTGGAAAAAAGCATGACCGGGGGACCCTAAAATTTATCTCCGTACTATAGCCTTTCAGATAATTATCTGAAGAACTATACTCGGTTTCTTTAATTTTGGCTCGTCTAATTAACAGACGAGCGACTGGATTGCAGGATGCAATCCTTAGCGCCATGGATGGCGCGTTTGGAGCGAGGAGTTAATTAGACGAGCCAAAATTAAAGAAACTGAGTAGTACAGAGAAAATTTATGCTTGTTGTACATGAGTTAATTGATAATCCAACCACAACCCACTTAACACTTCTTGCAACCGATTCTGCGCTTGGCGTTCATCCAAGTTTTCCAATTCTACTATTTCCAATGGCTGTTCCGGCCACGAACAAGCAAAAACGGCCTTCGTGCGTTTTCCCGTTTCCGGATCAATTTGCCATTGCAAACATTGCGCACAAACGCCTTTCAACATGCATTGCATAGTGCTATAAACGGATGCTTGAATACGGGGATCTTTTACAAAAAATTCTTTCAATCGAGTTTTACGAGCTTCTTGCAATTGTTTTAAGAAACAAGTGTCCATGGTCACATACACACGATCCACATCAGTTAAGGGAATTTCCGGATGTGTTTTTTGTACATCTAATTGACCCGCTCCATAACGCACTAAATTCTCAATGCCATCACCCGTCACGCTATAATCTTCTGGACGCAAAGAAGTTATTTTCTCGCCCGATTCTATATTCCAAATGACGACGTCAGCCGCTTGTTCAATTTCCTGTTGACAGTAAATTTCGTCTTTCGTTTTGAATAAACCTAAAAAAATGACGTGATTACCCGCTTGTCGCAACGCAGAGCCATACGCATGCAACAAGGGCAAACTGAATTGATTGCCAATGATCAAAACAGTTTCGTGCTCCTGAGAGACTTTCGCACGAATGCCGGTGGGGCCCATCAATGAAACCGGCTCATTAGGTTGTAAAAAAGCGCATAATCGAGAACTGACACCTTTTTCAATCACGAAAAACGTTAAGGTGCCAGCTTGTCGATCCGCACTGGCTGCCACTAACGCTAACGGTTCCATTTGTAACGTGATTTGCCCTACACGTGTAGCGAAAGTTTCATAGTTTTGTAACCGATAAAACTGGCCAGGATGAAAATGTTTGGCGGCAAGCGGTGCTTGAATAATTAATTCAATCACATTTTTTGTGCGGCGTTTGATTTGTTTAACACTGGCATGAAATTCATGCTGCATTTTTTCGGAAAAAAATTGATATTCTTTTTCATCACCCAATTGTCCTAATCTATTTTTTAAAACAGACAGTATTTTCGGATAGGTTCGCATACCGGAAGCAATCGCCTTCACGACATTACCATGAAAAACAGGATGGGTGTCGCCGACTAAACTCACGCGTTTCTCGTGTTTATGATAAGACGTAAAAGGGCCAAAGAGGGGGTCTTTGCAGTGCTCTACACCATGCGCGACTACCAATTCCCCCTCATTATCTTCATAGTGCTGATATTGCAATCCAACACGATTGAAAGTGCCGCGATGCTCAAATTCATAAGCGGTATTGGGTTGTGTGCCTGTTGCAACAAAAATACTGCGGGCAGGCAACCTGATTTCTTCTTGGGTCGTTTCCCAGTCATTCACATTTTTTTTCACACGGCGATAACAAACCAATGCTTCGGATAACCCAAATTGATTTAAATCAACGGCAGCAGGCTCTAAACTTTCTAAATAGTAAATGCCTTCTTCAAAGGCTTTTTGCAATTCTTCGTGATTGTTGACATAAGCAGGGGATTCTTGCATCGTGCGACGATACACAATCGTCACGCCGCCCCATTGATGAAGGAGCTTAATAAAATTGGGTTTTTCATGCTGTAAAGCGGCGCGTTCTCGCTCTTTGTGAACCGCTTTACCATGTGCGAGAAATTCTTCCAAAATTTCGCGTGAAGAAGAATCCAATTGATTTAAAATAAAGTCTTCACCAACGGTGCGCACTAATTCTTCGTAACGAACTCGCATTTTTTCTACTTGTGTAATGTAATAAGCTTGAACTTCGGTTGCGGTATCGACACCCGTTAAACCACCGCCAATAATGACAGCAGGCAATCGAACTTGTAAATTACTCAAGCTATTTAGTTTGGCTGCATTACCTAATTGCAAAGCCATTAAAAAATCGTTGGCTTGCCGCATACCAGGAGCCAAACTACCTGGAATATTGAGTGCTTTAGGCAATCCCGCGCCCACTGCCACAACAAAATGATCAAATCCCATTTCAAACGCATCCTCGACCGTCACCGTGCCGCCAAATCGTGTGCTGCCAAAGACTTGAAAATAAGGTTTGCGCATGAGGCTCAAATAAATCAATTTTAAAAAATTTTTGTCCCAGCGTACGGTAATGCCGTATTCTGCCACACCGCCGAAACCCGCCATTAATCGTTCATCTAAGGACTCAATGATGTCAGTAAAGCGATAAATGGGCTCTTTTATTAATTTTTCAGGTAAGGGTTCAATTTTCAAACCATCAAAACCCACGACCGCAAATCCCTCCAATAATAAATGATGTGCAAGGGTAAATCCGGCCGGGCCCATGCCCGCAATCATGACTTTTAAACTATTATAAGGTTTCATCACCCATTGTTTTTGTCGCAAAGGATTCCAACGGGTAAGTAAATCATAAATTTCGACCCCCCACGGTAAATACAACACATCAGTTAAAACACGCGTTTCAACTTGGGGAATATTGACAGGGTCTTGCTTTTGATAAATGCAAGCTTTCATACAATCATTACAAATACGGTGTCCAGTGGCGGGACACATCGGATTATCGACCATCACCATGGCCAATGCAGCAAGCGTGTGCCCGTTACGTTTTAATAAATGCATTTCAGAAATTTTTTCTTCTAAAGGACACCCTGTTAGCGTGATATCTAATGGATTTTTTTTCAATCCGAGTTGGGGATCGCTTTTTTTAACGGGGAAACCTTTCGAACAAAAGTCACCATCATGATCATGGCAATAAATGCAATAATTCACCTCATCCTGAACTTCGCGTGCGCTCATGCGTGGATCCGTTAACTTAAATCCATCACGTAAGCGTAGGGTTGAATCATGACCGGTGAGTCGTCCAACTGTGTCATTCAGAACGGGGACATAGTCAACGAGGGCCGCATAATCTGTTCGTTCGGGTAATTTAAAACTGACCCAATTCATGACTTCGGCTTGACCTTCGGGGGACGTCAAGGCGCGCGTGCACCAGTGAGTTAACTTATCGATTTCGGGGGCGAAACGGTCGGCTTCATGAATGTATTGATTACCTAAAAGAGCAATGGCTAACTCACGGTCAGATGTTTGAAGCGGTGCGCTTTGTAATTGCGTAGTCAACCATTGATCGAGTTCTGCGAAAGAGGGCAATGTATCACTTTTTGTGCTATTTTTTTTAGCGCGACGCAGGACAAAAAACTGCTTAAATGCAGAAACGGGATTATGAGCCAGCGTTTTTGCAGAAACTTCTGCTGCCGCATCTTCTATATCGAATAGTTTTAGCAAAAAATCTTCCAAGGGTTTTGCGGCAGCGAGCAAAAGTTCACTGATTTCAAGCGGGGAAAACGTCGATGTTTCGTCGCGATAAGCTAATAAGCGGTTACGTAAAATAGGATCGAGTGTGGCAAGATAGGCTTGATCGAGGCGATATAATCCGTTGCTATGGAATAATTCCGTAAAAGTAAAGCCCGTCAGGTTAAGCATTGGATTTGGCATGGCAAATGTCAGTCGGATAATAGGTGATTATAGTAGAATTTCTAGAAATCGTCATCCCGAAATGTTGCAAAGATCGTTATTCCCTCAGGTTGCAAAGCCATTGTCATCCCCGAAATTCTTTTCTGCCACCAACGCAAAATAGGGCTTGAATTTTTTACGTCTGCCTATATATCCTTTCTCAAGCGATTTTACGGTAGAGGCACGGCGTGCCGTTCTCTGCATGACATAGGTATTTTTAGGAGCATTATCCATGACAGTCCATCCACAACAAGAAACATTAAGCTTTCAAACCGAAGTGAAGCAATTACTCCACCTTGTAGTGCATTCTCTTTACAGCAACAAAGAAATTTTTTTACGAGAGCTTATTTCAAATGCCTCCGACGCCTCCGATAAATTGCGTTTTGAAGCAATGTCCGATAGCGCACTTTATGAAAACGACGCTGAGTTAAAAGTGCATGTGACGTTTGATGAAAAAGCACGCACGATCACGATTCAAGATAACGGCATTGGCATGAGTCGCGATGAAGTCATTGAAAATTTGGGCACCATTGCAAAATCCGGCACACGCGATTTCTTAGCTCAATTAACCGGTGATCAGAAAAAAGATTCCCATTTAATTGGTCAGTTTGGTGTAGGTTTTTATTCAGCATTTATTGTGGCAGACCAAGTGGTGGTCACGACACGTCGCGCGGGATTGACGGCAGAACATGGCGTTCGTTGGGAATCAAATGGCACAGGTGATTACACGATTGCCAATGTAGAAAAAACAACGCGCGGCACAGAAATTGTATTGCACCTCAAAGAAGGGGAAAATGATTTCCTCAACGATTGGCGTTTACGCACCGTTATCACCAAATATTCTGATCATATTAATTTACCCATTTTTATGCCAAAACCCGCCGATTCTGATGAAAAAACAGAATCGACTCAAACAGAGTGGGAAGTGGTTAATCGCGCGACTGCGCTTTGGACATTGTCAAAAAATTCCATTACCGATGAGCAATACAAAGAACATTACAAACAAATCTCTCATGATTATGAAGATCCATTAGCATGGTCACACAATCAAGTGGAAGGCGGTAATCTCGATTATATCAGTCTACTGTATTTACCTGCACGTGCGCCTCTTGATCTTTGGCAGCGCGAACAACAGCATGGCTTAAAATTATATGTGCAGCGAGTATTTATTATGGATCAAGTTGCGCAATTTATTCCGCATTATTTACGTTTTATGCGTGGCATCGTCGATACCAACGCATTACCACTCAATATTTCGCGAGAAATTTTACAAGATAATCCTGTGATTCCTAAATTACGCGCTGCCCTCGTAAAAAGAATATTGGATATGTTAGATAAATTGGCCACGGATACCCCGGAAAAATACAATAAATTTTGGGAGCAGTTTGGCAATGTGATCAAGGAAGGCCCTGCAGAAGATTTTGCAAATCGTACGCGTATTGCAAAATTATTGCGCTTCTCATCGACTGCAAATGATTTGCCGGAACAAACCGTTTCGTTTGATGATTATGTTAAACGCATGAAACCTGAACAAAAGAAAATTTATTATATTACAGCAGAAAGTTTTAATACGGCAAAATCAAGTCCTCACTTAGAAATTTTCCG
Source organism: uncultured Coxiellaceae bacterium (assembly GCA_964612855.1). Taxonomy (GTDB): domain Bacteria; phylum Pseudomonadota; class Gammaproteobacteria; order DSM-16500; family DSM-16500; genus DATIJJ01. Next base: position 53,642 of record CAZTDR010000002.1, on the reverse strand, counting down.
TCAAAAAGAAGTGGAAGTCATTTTGTTGCATGACCGTATTGACGAATGGGTAGTGGGCCATTTGACAGAATACGAAGGAAAACCATTACAATCGGTTGCAAAAGGTGATGTTTCATTGGATGAAATCAATGGAACTGAAAATGAGCAAGCGAAAGAAGAATTACAGAAAAAAGAAGAAAAATTAAAATCGGAATTTGATGAGGTTGTCCAACACATCAAAAAAGTATTAACCGATAAAGTGAAAGACGTGCGTTTATCTCATCGCTTAACCGATTCTCCCGTGTGTTTGGTGGTTGACGAGAATGATATGGGTAGTCAATTGCAACGTTTGCTGAAAGCAGCCGGTCAGCAAGTTGAAGAAGTTAAACCCATCTTTGAATTAAATCCAGAGCATAAGTTAATTGCCAAATTAAAAGCAGAAACGAATGACACCCGTTTTAATGAGTGGGTGGAAATTTTATTCGATCAAGCAATTTTGGCAGAAGGCGGGCAGTTAAAAGATCCGGCCAGTTTTGTACGGCGGGTTAATCAATTGTTGTTGGGATAGGGCACATCCTGTCATTTACTTCGTCATCCCTGAGTGCCAAGTAAACACTCAGGGATGCGAAAATAGCAGAAGATCATATTTCCCCCCAATTTTTGTATAGCATCCGCCCTGCATTCTACTTATAATACCCGCCCGTAAGTGTTATCAAATACGGAGATCAATCATGTTAATCGGTGTGCCAAAGGAAATTAAAAATAATGAATATCGAGTAGGGCTAGTTCCTGCTAGTGTCCGAGAGTTAACTGCAAATGGTCATCAAGTTGTTGTACAACGTGGAGCAGGGGCAGGAATTGGCTTTGATGATGCAGCGTATGAGCAAGCTGGCGCCACCATTGTTGAAACAGCTGCTGAAGTGTTTCAAGTCTCTGATATGATTGTCAAAGTGAAAGAACCCCAAACAGCAGAATGCAAAATGCTGCGCAAAGACCAGGTCTTATTTACCTATCTTCATTTAGCTCCCGATCCGGAACAAGCCCGTTTATTACAAGAATCCGGCTGCATAGCCATTGCTTACGAAACGGTGACCAACAAAAATGGTGGCTTACCTTTATTAGCCCCGATGAGTGAAGTGGCAGGACGTATGTCGATTCAAGCAGGTGCGACTTGTCTTGAAGTGACCAATGGCGGTAGCGGTATTTTATTGGGCGGTGTACCGGGTGTTGCTCCAGCGAAAGTCGTGGTTTTAGGCGGTGGCATGGCGGGTACCAACGCAGTCCGCATGGCAATGGGTATGGGTGCCAATGTCGTCGTGATTGATCGATCTATTGAGCGCTTATATCAATTAGACTTACAATTTGGCTCCAAAATAAACACGATTTATTCGACGACCGATGCGATTGAACATCATGTAGCGCGAGCTGATTTGGTCATTGGCGCCGTGTTAGTCGCAGGTAGTGCAGCGCCGAAACTGGTGACGAAAGAAATGGTGAAAAAAATGCGCCCGGGTTCTGTCATGGTTGATATCTCTATTGATCAAGGCGGTTGCTTTGAAACCAGTCGACCGACAACGCATCAAAATCCTACTTATATCGTCGATGGCGTTGTGCATTATTGCGTGACGAATATGCCAGGCGCTGTACCACGCACTTCAACTTTTGCATTAAACAATGCTACTTTACCGTTTGTATTGGCACTCGCTAATCATGGCTACAAACAAGCGATGCAATTAGATTCGCATTTGTTAAATGGCTTGAACGTCTGTAAAGGGCATTTAACGCATAAGGCTGTTGCAAGTGCGTTGCAAAAAGAATATACGCCAGCGGATACGATGATGGCGTAACCAGCAATGCCTCTCTGTGACACGACAAAATCACAACCGTCGTTCCGCGCTTGTAGTACGGCATTGTTGCATGTGTAGGGGCATGGCGTGCCATGCCCGGCGGCATCAGTGAGATATGCAGCACGGGCACGGCACGCCGTGCCCCTACAAAAAGATTTACACAACGCTGTGAATTTTTGTCGTGCATAGAGGCATTGGGGGATGACGGCATTCACTGGAGGAGAGCCTTATGCTAAATTGTTTCACTACCCAATACGCAAAAAAAACCACACCGATTGTTATTTTAACCCCCAATGATTTTTCAAATTGGTTATCACGCCAAACGACTTTTATTAAAAACTGGATTGCTTCAACCGGTTTTAAAGCAGAACCAGGAGCGGTCTGTTTGATTCCGGATAATGCAGGAAAATTAGCTCAGGTAGTATGTGGTATCTCTGACATAAAAAACTTTTGGTGTGTAGGCAATTTAGCCATGACCTTACCTGAAGGTTCTTATATTTTTAATCTTGATATTGCCGAATTTGATTCTGACAATAAGGAATATGCTGATTTTGCCATTGCCTGGGGACTCGGTGCTTATCAATTTACTCGTTATAAAAAAAGTTCTCGCAAATCCGCACAATTAGTTTTATCCAAAGATCACGCTCATGCGATCAATAATATCGTTGAATCCATTCATTGGGTACGTGATTTAATTAACATGCCCGCCGATGACATGGGTCCGTCAGAATTAGCAGAATCCGCACAGAATTTAGCAAAAAGTTATAACGCGAAATTTAAACAAATTATTGGTGAAGATTTATTGAAACATAATTTTCCCTGTATTTATACCGTAGGGCGGGCAAGCGATGATCCGCCACGATTATTGGACTTGCGTTGGGGCAATAAGCAACATCCTAAAATTACGTTGGTTGGAAAAGGCGTTTGCTTCGATACAGGCGGTCTTGATCTCAAGCCTTCATCCGCAATGTTATATATGAAAAAAGATATGGCGGGTGCGGCCCATGTGTTAGGTTTGGCTCGCATGATTATGGAAGCAAAATTACCCGTTAATTTACGTGTTTTAATTCCCGCCGTTGAAAATGCTATTTCAGGCAATGCTTATCGTCCCGGCGATATTATCACTAGCCGTAAAGGATTAACGATTGAAATCGGTAACACCGATGCAGAAGGGCGCGTTGTATTAGCCGATGCGTTAGCCGAGGCAGTGGATGATAAACCTCAATTATTAATTGATATGAGCACATTAACAGGTGCTGCACGCATTGCCGTTGGAACAGAAATTTCTGCCCTGTTTTGTAATCAAGATGAATTGGCCATGACGTTAATGCAGCACGGAAAAGAAAAGTTAGATCCTATTTGGCCCTTGCCTTTGTTTTCAGGTTATCGTGATTCTATCAATAGCCCAATTGCTGACATTAATAATGCTGGCACGGATTCTTATGCAGGCGCTATCACAGCCGCTTTATTTTTAAAAGAATTTGTTCCTGATGACATTCCATGGGTTCACTTTGATATGATGGCATGGAATTTAAAATCGCGTCCTGGACGCCCGCAAGGGGGAGAGGCCATGGCATTGAGAGCTGTGTTTAGTTATCTTGTTGAGCGATATGGCTCATGAAGGAGAAGAGCCCACCATGCTGCAATTTGATTTTATTTGGTGGATGACGGCAAAAAGCGCCTAATCCACCCTACGTTTAAAAACAATTGTAGGGGATTAGATGCGTTTTTTGCATCGTAACCCACCTGAAGCCGGATCAGTAGACGGCCGTCACACCATCCCAATTTTCGGGTGGTGGATTTTTTATAAGCCCAGTAATTCGTAAGATAAAAACAGAATATAATTTCTTTTTTGGAAATTGAGCATGCAGCTCAGAAAATATTTTTTTTGCATTTTCAAAGTCACGGCCAAAATAAAAATGCAATGCTTGATCACTTAGCTGAATTTCTTGGTAAAGCTCGTCAGTTGCTTCTTCTTTTTTGCAGAGGACTTCATAGAGCATAACGGCTGCTTTTTTTCCTTTGACTTTCACTTTATCAATTTGACGAAAAAGAAAATCAGTTTGGTTCTGAATTGTTGAAGAACTCGTTAAGATAGTGGTGCCGTAAAGCTTATTCAGACTTTCTATTCTTGATCCGAGGTTCACCGCATCGCCTAATACCGTGTAACTACGTCGATATTGCGACCCCATATCTCCCACACTCATGATGCCGCTATTAATTCCAATACCAAAAAAAAGTTTTATCTTACCTTGTTTGACGAAAGATTCGTTCAGTTGAATCAATGCTTTTTTCATAGCAACAGCAGCTTCTAATGCATGCCGGGCATGATCCGCATCTTTAAGCGGTGCTCCCCAAAATGCCATCACCATGTCGCCAATATATTTGTCAATAGTGCCTTTATTATCAAAAATTATTTTAGTCATGGGCGTAAAAAATTGGTCTAATAGATTTTTAATTTCCATGGCTGAAATAAATTCGGAGATGGCAGTAAAATTACGAATATCAGCAAACAATACGGTCATGTCGCGATCTTCGCCACGCAATCCATAGTCACTTCCACTTTTTAACATTGTATCAATGTGTGTTTTGGGAACATATTGCCCAAACATGGATTTTAGGCGTTCTCGACGGAGTGTCTCAAATAAATAACCGTAAAGAATATTTAAAATAGCCAGTATAACGGTAAAAATGATAGGAGAAATGACGTAAACAATGAGCCCGGTTTTTTCCCATAACAAATTATTACCATAGACTAACAAAGAAGGGATGCCGATAATCATGAAAAATAAAGTCAGCGGACCCAGTTGTGGAAATAAAAATACGATGATGAGTCCAAATACTAAAGTAAATGCCATTTCAGCGCCAATTGCCCAGTGTGGCCTGTAAGAAAAATTATTGCTTAAAATGCCGTCTGCGATCGAGGCTTGAATTTCCACTCCCGGATATTCTCCTTCTATGGCGGTGGCTCGAATATCGCCTAATCCCGTTGCGGATGTGCCAATAAAGACAATTTTTCCCATAAAAGCAGTCTTAGGTATTTTTTTATTGAGTACGTTGACAGCGGAGTAGTAAGGAAAAGTGAAGCTTTTACCACGGAAAGGAATTAATGCATTCCCTTTTTCGTCCGTGGGAATAATACGATCGCCGATTTTAATCGCTTCCAATTCCATTCTATTTTTATAGGCGGCTGTGATAAGGCCCGTTTTGCCAAATAGGTATACTCGCACAGCCTCTAAAGCAAGTGATGAATAAATAGCATCTTGATAGCGTATTAATAACGGTATGCGCCGTATAATACCATCCGAATCAGGATAAACATTTAAGAATCCACCATTTTTTGTTGCTAATTGCAGGAGCGGCAATGTGCCGAGATAACCTCGCGCCGTTAAAAAATGTAACCTTTTATCATCCCCCGTGAGCACCAAAGTGGGCGAGGGTAACTGACCACTTTTTTCTCCGTTGTATAAAAAACTAAAGCCGAGCACATGATCGCCTTGCGCTAATACACCGGCTAAACTTTTATCTTCATCAAAATCAGGAATAATTTCTTTTATTTTATTTTCAGCGGAAGGAGAGAGTATTTTTTTTTGTTCCATTTTTTCTAACACAATATCGGCTAAATTAAGCTCGGGTTCACTGAGCATAAAGTCCAGTGCAATAACGACCGCGCCACCACTTTGAATATCTGTAATTAATTTTGCGACAAGTGATCGCTGCCATGGCCATCGCCCTAAGCGTTTAATACTGAGATCATCAATATCCACCACCGCAATAGGAGAGGTGATCACTTGGCTATTAAAAAGGCGTATTTTTAATTGTTGATCATACGCCATATTATTAATGCCATTTATCCAGCTTTTTACGATAGGAATGGGTAAAAAGGGCAGGGATGCAGTCAATGCCAATAAGAATAACCCCAGGATAATAGGTACAAATTTATACATACATAGCTCATGTCGTCGCTGTTAGGCTGAATAACACGCGCGGTGCTCTTCCTCTTCCAATAAATTCCAGGGTTTGCTCAGTTCGGGTTAATGGTTGGGCAATTGTCCACGAACCCGTTAAATATTTGTTAAAGGAAAAGCGAATGCCTCCTCCCGTTGAACTTGCGCTTTGATTAATCTTCGTATTCGCTACTTCTTTTAGATTCCACACTTTGCCGATATCATAAAAAATAAAAGGTTGAGCCGCTGTTAATAAAGACCATCCAATGTTTGCGTTGTAACGCAGCTCAAAACTGCCAGCAAGACCTTGATCACCCAGCAATTCAGAAGGGTCATATCCTCGCCCAATGATAGGACCGCCAAAACCGAATTGTTCATAAGCGAGTTGGGGCACGAATGCTTTTTGAAATTGTGCTGTGCCATAAAGAGACCATGATCCTATAAGAGGTTGGGTACGAGTGATTTGACCCAGAAACTTTATAAAATTAGCCGTCGCCCCAAACCGAGAGGTTTGAATGGAAGTTGTGTTGGTGGTAGCGCCAGAGATAGGCAATCCTTTTACAGCATGTAAACTAATCCAATTCGATGCATTCAGGCGATCATAAAAATCATACGTAAGACCTATCGTAATCGGGCGAATCACGTCTTTATAAAGAAAGATATTTTCAAGAAATGTTTGTCGTGTCGTGTAATAAAGAATGCCGCCATCCCAAGTTAGGTTGGCTGAGCGCGAACGAATTTGCGGATAAAAAATGTTTGCATAATAAATACGAGCATTACCCACTAATTTTAGCGGGTCTAACACATATTCCGGTTGTGTGGTTGAGTTGTTTCCGCCAATTTGAAAGGTCGAACCATTTGTTCCAAGCGGCGTGGCATATGATAAATCAATATATTTTAATTCTTGGGGTTTAGTCGTCGTCAGATAAAGCAATCGAGTTGAATCCCCTGATCGGAAAATATTGTTCGCATTCACACTACCCGTTGTTTCCAGCGGACCATTATAACGTGATTGGAAATTGTCATAAGAAATATACCCCTCAAGTAATTCGGTATCTGTCACCAAATTTAAATTGGATGCACCATCCTTTAAGGAAGGAGAAGGCTCCAATACACCTTGAACCGACGTACCGGGAATGGCATTCGCTAAGAAGAGATAACGCTCAAGCACACTGAGCTGTAATGGCCGAGATTGTTTAATTCTGTTGCCATATGCATTCAAGAGTGGGTAAGCACCTTGCGGTGAACCCGTAATATTGACGTCGGCAATATAACCTTCCACGATTTGTATAGTCACAGTACCATGTTCGATATGTTGCGGTGGCAACAATGCACGCGACAAGATATAGCCATTATTTCGATAGTAATTCGTAATGGCTTGCACAATATTTTGCAATTCAACCACGCTGATTCGTTCGTGCATTTTATCTTGATATAACTTGCTTAACTCGGCATCAGAATAGGTAACGTTTCCTTTTAGAATCACTTTTTCTAGCGGAAATTTAATGACGGCAGCTTCTTCGCCAAACTCATTCACCGATTTTGCTTCCTCGGGTTTGACTGGTTTTTGTGGGCTGGGTGTGCGGGAAGGCTGTGGCACTGATTTACTCACTCGACCGGCATCGGCCCCACCGGGTACATTGGGTAAACCGGGCGCAATGGCAAATGATCTGGCCGTCAACGCCATCCCCGTTAAAACTGTAAATAATGAACATTTAAAATTTAGCACTGAACTCTCTCCTTAAGGGCAGGGAGATACTTTAATAGGGTTTTTTTTGCGTGGGATACTGTTGTCCAATGTGCTTGGAACTACTTTTGCTGGGCCACCCAGCGCAGGAGGAGTTGAGCTTAAAATTTGAGCCCCTTTAGCCGAAATGATGGCACCGATATTCGGTGTACCCTGTGTTAACACGAAGGGGGGGCCTGACACAGGCGTGACGAAGATACTGCCGCTTGAAACGGCGACTGACATTTGTCTTGAGCCTGGATTGTAAACAACATCGTAATTGGTGCCACGTACTCCGACTGTGCCTACTGGTGTTTTTACACGATAGCCTTCCGGATTATTTTTAGGGATAGATCCTGTAATAGTACGAAAACCGCCTTTAATCACTTCGATAACAGCTCTATTATTATCGGAGGAAACACCTTTTCCATATTGATATTGGCTTAATACGATAACAGTTTGACGGTGCAACGTGAGTAATGATCCATCGGTGAAAGCAATTTCGCCTGTTCCAGAAGAATCAGTGACCACTTTATCGCGGGTATAAAGAGGAGAACCTCGTTGTATTCGGCGCTTACTATTTGCGACAGAAACAGCCGTCACATTGCCCGTTGTCCATACTGTTTGAGCAATTTGCTGAGTTAAAGGTAAGGGCTGACCTATTTCATTTATCGTGTTAGAGATCTGTTGAATATTTTGACTCGCTCGCCCTGCATCTGCACCGCCGGGTAAATTAGGAATGCCGGGCATAATGGCTAAAACAGGCAAACAATAGAAAGCAATAATACTACCTAATAAGATATGCCGGTGATGTTGCATAATGAAATCCTTTTTTTAATGCAAGAGAGATAAAAACCATACCATATCTCTTTGAAACACCGCAATTAAATACCGCAATAGGCTGGAATAAATTCATCGTTATCTTTAATCGCTTTATCTTTACTGACTTCCCGTGAAATGAGCTTGGTAATATTTTCTGCTGGACTTTCGTCATCTCCGTACTCAGCAAGCAATTTTTGACATTCTTCAGACGATGAATCTTTGCATGCTGCGAAAAGATTAGATTGCTGCAATCCACCACCATTGGCAAGGTTAGTATTATAAAGGTTCGAGGTTGCGTTCAATTCTGTATAAATATTTTCATAAAGGGCCGTGCTATTGATAACAGAGTACAAAAATCCCAATGCATATGTCGTTGGGTCTGTGCTGTTAGTAAACGTTAAAAACTGTGCTAAAGAACTGGTTGATTTGCCTGGTACGACTGAAAAGTTTAGGTTAACAACACTGCCGCCATTGATGGGTTGACGATAAGTGCTAGTTCCCGTGTAATTACCCAATATCAAAGCAGTCACATTTGCATTATCGGGGATAATACCGAACGGCGAATAACCATAATAAAATCCATTAGCACCTGATTGTGCCAGAGCATAGTTAAGTGTTGAAACATTGGGTATGAAATTAGGCGTATTACCAATCGAGCTAAAGGCCCCCGCGACCAATTGACCGGCTAAATCAGAGAGAGGTAAACCTGTTAAGTAGCCTGCAAATACTTGTGGGACTCCTGCTGCCGGTTGGAAAATGGGGTTGGTGAATTCTATCGAAGTAAGGTATTTTCCGCTGGGAAGAGGAGCGTGATAAAAATAACCTGTTTTCAGCGCTAAATAAGGGTAAGACAAGTTTCTAGAGAAAGGAACCAGACCCTTTGGTGTTTGTACATAGCTGATCGTACCCGGTAAAATAGCCCAATTAGCAGAAGAAAAATTCCAACCCGCTGCTTGATAAGGCGCTGCAGAACTTAAATTAACTGTGCCGCCATTTTTGCATATACCATTAAAACATCCCCCTTGCGCATCTAGGGTGCCAGCGTTATCACCTACCGCCTGGTTTAACCCTGAAAAATCGGTATCCCAAAAACTATGGGTAATGACACCACTGTTAAATCCGGCAATACCGCCAACATAAGCATCACCCACTGTATAAGTAACAGATAACGTTTTATCAATCAGATTGGTGTTGTAGCCAACAATGCCACCCACGTAATCCGTTCCAAATACCACGCCGCCCAAATTGGCCGTATCTATCAACGATCCTGAATTGTAGCCTAAGATGCCACCTACATAGTTATTCCCTTCTGTATAGGCTGCATTGAGGGCTATATTAGATATAGTCCCTTGATTGTATCCGACTAAATTACCCACATAATTTCCCCCGCCAACAACCAATCCAAAATAAGGAAGATTTTTGATAACGGCTGAAGAAGTGGTATAGCCAAATAATCCAACATAATCCGAATCAGGGAAAATACTAATATTTGTCAACTGATAACCATCCCCATCATAAGTACCTGAAAAACCCGTCACTTCAGGATCTACGCTATAGCTCAATGGTATAGAGCTGCGTGTGCCTGTACCAATGGGAGCATCGCCAATAGGCACAAATCCTGCACCATCATTCCAAAAATTAGGGGCACTGCCATCGTTAATTGCACCAATATTTTGAATTTGACGATAATGTGCTTGAAGCGTGTAAGGACCGGATGCAATACCTTGCAATCCATAAATTCCTTCAATTAAGAACGGATTGGAAGGCGTGCCGAGTGTTAGATAGGCTGTCGGATTTGCAGCTGCGGCACGAATAAATTCAGCTTGAACAGAGGGTAAGGCACCTTGTGCAATTTGGAATTCATTCCTTGTCAAGAAAGCATACAAGGGTACGTTAAATGGCAGAGAGGGGTTTACGGCAGAAGGTCCGCCCGCATAACTCAATTGGAAGTACGGTAACGTATCCACTTGGGTAGGGGTCCCATTGATATTATAAGTTGTTTTTTGTGGAACAACTTGCCACCAGTTACCTTTATCTAAGAAAAAGTTATATACCGTGATAGTGCCTGAAGGCCCTGTTGTAATGCTAGATGGAATAGTGGGGTCTTGCGTTTTATCGTTATAAGCGGCGGATAATCGCAAGCTGCCTATGACAGCTTTATTATAAGCCGCAGAACCGCCTGTGGCTGTCCACCACATGCCTAAAATAGGCGCGTTAATTACAATATTCTCAGCTGAATCTAAATAGAGCGTATCGGAATTAGGAGAAGCAACCGTGCCTTCTTTCCATATAATGGTATTGTTATTGACAATATTACCACTGTTATTGGTGCTCACTTTCACAAACGGTCTGCCCAGATTATTTTCTTGCACAACGCCATGGAATGTAATATCGCCATCTGTCGTTGCTAGATCCCCCGTCAAATCAAAACGGGTTTTGGGTGCTGTCACAAAATCATTATTGGATTTAACATCAATATCAGTACTGGTTGACGTGTTATTGGTATATAAAAATTGATTATTGCTGACCGCAGAGGCGAGCGTGGCTGTTTCAAAATTGTTAAGCACGGTTGCTAAATCGGTATTGCTAATAATGGTGACTTTTTGCGGCGTGAAGTTCACCATGTACGGTGCTGTTGGATGGGGTGTATTGATATCCACATAATAAGAAATGGTAGGATTCAACGAAGAACCATTATCTGCCAACAATAGCGTATTTTTTACTAAATAAAGATCGGTGATACTGCCGCTACTTTCTAATAACGTACCGTTTAGATTTCGGGTGGGCGCTTTTGTCACGGTATTTGCTACGCCGTTATCGCCAAGATAAGTCAATAAAGGCGTGTTATCCGCAATGGCATTAGCTGATTCAAGGAAATAATAAGAGCCGTTATTGCCGGTTTGCGTGCTATCAAAAAGTATATTACTTCCATCCGCATTTTGACCGATCAAATTAACAGTGGTACCCGGTGTTGCACTGGGATCGGCAACTGGCGGCCATTGAGGAATGAGTACGTTAGCGTTGGTTGCGCTCGGGCTTGTATTAAACATCATAATTTTACCCGAAATAACGCGCGGTGTGGTTGGATTGCCGGCTAACAAATAAGGGTAAGAGATGTTAGGAATAAGGCCCCAGATAGAAGAGGAAAAACCCGCTAACAAACTGGCTTTTAAGTTCGCTGTGGATTGACCTGTCCCAATTGCACTCGATGCTTGACCTGAACTTTCGGTATCCCAATAATTATTGGTAATAAGACCAACACTGGTATTATTACCGACCAGCCCACCGACCTGAGTTGCACCTGTTCCTTTGACATAACCAATCGAATAAGAAGAGGTAATGCTTCCTGTACCAATATTTTCGCCGACTAAGCCACCGACATGGGTTGCATTCGTGCCGTCGACAGCAGCATAACTATAGGTGTTTGCAATTGTCCCTGCATTAGATCCAACTAAACTACCTACATTGGTTGCACCTGTTCCATTAAATTTACCCGAAATACCTACGTTACGGATAGATGCTGTAGCGGATGTAGCACCAAATAAGCCAACATCTGTTCCTCCAGTCACGAGCAAGTTTGAAATTTGATAACCTTGACCATCAAATTTTCCTGTGAAGGGTGTAGCAGTTGAGCCTAGGGGAATACTGAAACCGACCGCATTGATATTGTTACTTAACGCATAATTTTCATTTAGATTAGCATTGATATTTTGTAATTTAGTTGCCGTATTGACTAACATGTATTGCACCGGAGTTGTGCCGCCAGTGTAGATCACATCCTGCGTACCGAACACAGTGGGATTGTAATAAATATTCACATTACCACCCGTGCTAGCCTGTTTACCGCTGGCAAATGAAACGGTACCTATACCCGTGCCTGTGTTGTCCGCGCGTAGCACAATGTCACCATTGCCGCCGTTAGTAATATTCGCATTAGCAACGATATTGCGGTATGCCGTTAACGTTAAGCTATTGCTATTATTCCAGGTATTGCTTGCGCCAATATCGGTATTAACAAAAATATCACCATTTCCGCCGCTACCACCACTCGTGGTTTGTATCACAACATTACCGGCATTTAAGGCAGCTAACAGTGTGGAAATATTTACATTTGAATTACCGCCGGTTGATTGAAAAGGGGAAGATCCAGAAACGTTGCTATTAGCGTCGTTGCTAATCGTTAAATCAATAGGGTCAAGTAACCAGGTTCCAGACAGACCTTGTGGTGCTCGTGTGGAAACAAAAGCATGATCGCCAATCCATAAGCTATGGCCCGAGGTTTCCACAAAGCCGCCATGACCGCCTGCCACGCCGCCTTGCGCTAATGCGGTTCCATCAAATAAAGTCGTATCATCTGACCAAACAATAATTTTACCGCCATTACCTTGTTCGGTAGCGTTCGCTTTTAAGAGGGCGCCTCTATCAACTGTCGTATTTTTTGCATTACGTTCCGGCCCTAAGCCTTGTTTATTGCCGCCGATTAAAATTTCACCGCCACCCGTTGCGCCACTGACATCAACGAGAGCCGTCGATTTTATGTGGACATTTTTAGCTAATACTTTAACGGTACCGCCGTTTCCTTTTTTACTGGTTGCAATTAATTTTCCAGAAACAGATGCTTTGCCATCTCCTGCATCCAAGATAATAACGCCATTCACTTGGCGTAATGATTTAGCGCGTGCATAACCGCTAATATTCACTACATTATCTACCACGCCTTGAGCAGCTCTTCCGGTCAATAATATTTTGCCGCCGTCAGCAATTAATTTGCCGCGGTTGGCAACGCCATCTTTTAATTCATTACCATGTCTATCACGTGCCGTTTGAGTGGCTTCTTGTTGAATACTAAAATTTAATAGTCGATCCCCCATCATATCAACGGTAAAAGTATTACCGGAGGCCAGTACGACATTTCCCATACGAGCTTCAATTACGCCATTATTGATTACGCCATTTCCCATTAAAGCGGCTAATCCATAGTTGGCTACTTTAATAGAGCCTTCATTCACAATAGCGCCGCGATGCGTGGAAGGTTGATCGAAGATATAACGTCCGGCCAAAAAGTTTTTGTCTGTCATATTGGACGTAGAGACCATTATGCCACCCACATCGACCCGCGCTGTTGGGCCAAAATAAACCCCGGCTGCATTGATTAGAATAATTTTACCGGTTGCGGTGAGTGAACCAAATATTTGTGAGGCACCTTGTACAGGTGAAATGCGATTTAAAGCAATTCCATTAGCGGGTTGTTGGAAGTGTGTTGTTTCTCCCGCTTGAATGTTGAAGCTCTGCCAATTAATAATGGCTTTTGAACTATTCTGTTGAACTGTGGTTTTTCCGGGTGTCTGGGTAATAGCGACCTGGCCCGCAGCCACATTATTTAAGACAGGATTTGCGTTTGCTATGCTGGTTGCAAGAAAAACGCTAAGAAGCACACCGAATTGTTTTAAACCACTTAAAGAAATCACGTTGCATTCCCCCCTATTAGCCCATCCTTGGGGGTACTCCACAACTTGTCATCTCGTAAGATGGCTAGCTATTAGTAAGTATAGCGTATTTTTTAAAAAAAATAGGGCAATAAAACAACGGGTTAGCGGGAGGTCGTCCTACGGAAAAATCGTAGAGTGGATTAGATGCTTTTTTTGCATCGTAATCCACCAAAAAATGCTGCAATTTTTATATTTGGTGGATTACGGCAAAAAGCGCCTAATCCACCCCTACAACTCACGGCATAAGAATTTATACTTACACCCAACTCATGATCACTTTGCCACTTTTTCCAGACAGCATGGTGTCAAACGCTGCTTGGTAATCTTGTACTGCAAATTCATGGGTAATAACAGGTGAAATAGTTAAGCCGCTTTGCAACATCGTAATCATCTTATACCATGTCTCAAACATTTCACGGCCGTAAATGCCTTTTACTTGCAAGCCTTTCATGATGATGTGGTTCCAATCTATTTGCGTTTCACGAGGTAAGAATCCTAATAACGCCACTTTTCCTGCGTGATTCATAAAAGTAAGCATGTCAGCAAATGCCTTAGGATTGCCGGACATTTCCAAACCGACATCAAACCCTTCTCGCATATCCAACATTTCCATTGCTTGTTTCAACGTAGTTTTTTGCGCGTTGAGTGCAAGTGATGCGCCCATTTTTTTCGCAATTTCTAATCGATATTCATTCACATCGGTAATCACAATGTGACGTGCACCCACATGACGAGCCACAGCAACAGCCATAATACCAACCGGGCCTGCACCAGTAATTAAGACATCTTCGCCCACGACATTAAAGGCCAGTGCGGTATGCGCTGCATTACCAAAAGGATCAAGGATCGCTGCTTCGTTATCTGGAATAGAAGCAGGAATGGGGTAGGCGTTAACGGCAGGAATGACAACGTATTCCGCAAAACAACCATTACGCGTCACGCCCACACTCACATTTTTTCGACAAACATGACGACGTCCCGCACGACAATTTCGACAGAAACCACACGCGATATGGCCTTCACCCGATACGCGATCACCGATTTTTAATCCTTCCACATCGGCACCGATTTCCACAATTTCACCTACGAATTCGTGACCAATGACCAGTGGCACCGGAATGGTTTGTTTTGCCCAATCATCCCAATTATAAATATGAATGTCAGTACCACAAATCGCTGTTTTTTTTACTTTAACTAAAACATCATTGTGCCCAACACTGGGTTCGGGCACGTCCATCAACCAAATGCCTTTTTCCGCTTTGTTTTTGACTAATGCTTTCATGTTATATAGTCCTTCAGATAATTATTTTGAATTTTAACATGACAGATTACTGTCAGATCAAGGTGTTTTGATTGAACAAAAAAGCAGGAATAGCAGAGCTATTTCAAGTTTTTGTGATTGAAAAACACCTTGAGATGGCGGTAAGATGGCACGTTAAAATTCAAAATAATTATCTGAAGGACTATACCACTCCTAATTTATTGCCGACTTTTGCGAAGGCATTAATGGCTTTATCTAAATGTTCTTTTTCATGCGCGGCTGACATTTGCGTACGAATGCGCGCTTGACCATGTGGTACGACAGGATACGAAAAACCCACCACATAGACATTTTCTTTCAATAATTCGTCTGCCATCGTTTTTGCTAATTTAGCATCACCCAACATAACAGGAATAATGGGATGCTCACCTGGAATTAATTTGAAACCGAGTTGTTGCATGTTTTTGCGAAAATAAGCACTGTTTTCATGTAACTTATGGATAAGAGCCTGACTGCTCTCTAGCAAATCCAGCACTTTAATCGATGTTTCTGCAATGACGGGTGCTAATGTATTAGAAAATAAATAAGGTCTTGAACGTTCGCGCAACCATTCAATAATTTCTTTTTTTGCGCTGGTATAACCACCGGATGCGCCGCCTAATGCTTTACCTAATGTACCTGTAATAATATCCACGCGATCCATTACGTTATGATACTCGGGTGTACCTCGGCCATTTTTACCCATAAAACCGACAGCATGCGAGTCATCGACCATCACCATTGCTTGATATTTTTCTGCTAGATCACAAATGGCAGGTAAGTTTGCAATAATACCATCCATGGAAAACACACCATCCGTTGCAATAAGTCGATAACGACAGTCTACGGTTTCTTTTAACTTTTGCTCAAGATCAGCCATGTCATTATTGTTGTAACGAAAACGCTGCGCTTTACATAATCGAATGCCATCAATGATACTCGCATGATTTAATGCATCGCTAATAATGGCATCTTCAGGACCAAATAAAGTTTCAAATAAACCGCCGTTGGCATCAAAACAAGAAGAATAAAGAATGGTATCTTCCATCCCCAAAAAATGACTGAGGCGTTTTTCCAATTCTTTATGCGGCGATTGCGTACCACAAATAAAACGCACCGATGCCATACCAAATCCATAGCGATCAATTGCTTCTTTCGCCGCATTCAGAAGAGTAGGGTGGTTAGCTAAACCTAGATAATTGTTCGCACAAAAATTTAAAACGTCTGCGCCATTTGTGGTAATTTCGGCTTGTTGTTGTGAGGTGATAATACGTTCACCTTTATATAAACCATTCAGCTTGAGTTGGTCGATTTCATTCTTAAGAAAATTGACAAAAGTTTGTGACACAGTAGTAGCTCCTAAAGATGCGTAAGGGCGAACAACAGGTAGGGTGGATTAGATGCGTTTTTCGCATCGTAATCCACCATATCAAAATAACAGCCTTAATAATTGGTGGATTACGGCAAAAAGCGCCTAATCCACCCTACATTTATTGCAGCATAATCGAGCTATATAAACAGGTAGGGTGGATTAGATGCGCCTTTTGCATCGTAATCCACCATATCAAAATAAACAGCCGTAATACTTTGGTGAATTACGGCATGCGGAAAGAATTATGGGATAGTTTAATGAATTATTCTAGTGCTTAGAGGAGAGAATTATTTTTTAACATTTCTTGTAAAAGCCTTTCCTTTGTTTATATGTTGATCATGCATTTTAATGACGTGCTTATCAGGCAAGGCTCTCATATCTATTTTTTCATCTATTAAATAAGCTTTAATATCCGCAATAAGAGCTGCCACTTTTTTTGCGTACTGAGCATTTTCTTTTGATGATTTCAAAAAAGAAAATGAAGAAGATATTGGATGAGACAGTTGTTCCTTAACTAAAAACCCTAATACTATTTCCACCGGTCCATTCATATCGTCTTTACTAATAAAATCTGAAAAAAGACCCGCCATACTTGCAAGAAGGGCAGCTGCCTGTTTATTTTGTTTCGGGTCAGGAAATTGCTTTTTTATTAATTCAGATATTTTAATTAACCTTGTTGATTCCCCTGCTCGAATTTGCTGGCGAAGAAGAGGGTTGCTCTCTAAAACAGTTAACTTTTCTAACTGATCTCGCTGAACTTCAATTATCGCAGGCAAATCAATTAAAAACTCCCTCAAAACAGATTTAACACTTTCTTTTTGGAAAGAACTTCTTGAATAATGAAAAACAGCTTTTTGAAATGCGACTAGCTTTTCTTGAGAAGAAAGACATGCATTATCTAAAATAGAGTGAATTTCTCGATAAGCATAGCCAGACTTACCCTTTAATAAGCTAAGCACTTTAATAAAATAATCATCTAAAGTAAAAAGCTCAGGATAACCGTTTTCTTTTTTTAATAGCATAGTGGAATTTTTTATAAGCCCGTCAGATAGGAAAATATCTGCCTGATATTCTCGTATTCCCTGTTCTGGATACCACAATGGCGCGTCAGATAGTTCTACTCTAAAACCTAACGATATTAATTTTTTACGGATATCTTCCGTGAGATCTATCTGCAAATGGTCATCCATTTTTTCTGAACATATAACGAGACTGATATCACAATCATTCGCATCCGCATAGTCGTTGTCTCGATTCCACGTAAAATAACGCGTATGTGAAAGCGGCATATACAAACGAAAAAATCTGAAAATTGCATTTTTTGTTACTGCAGCAATAAAAGCGGGCTTCATGGTGTGCTCAAGTTTTACTTTAGGTTAAAAAATTAAGGGGATGACTCGTTTCATTATAGCATTTTTTAAAAAATTCACTTCAATGGTCATAACGTTTAATAATCAGTAAAGAATAGATTTTCGCGTTTTCATATTATTCTCAAGATATGTATAACCCAGTCTGTCAACGCGCGAGATGGCTGGGTTATCAGAGAATACTAACGACCACCTTGCCCCAATCGGGATTTTACTTCAGGCATCACAGCAGATTTGTAATGATGCTTGTAACAAATATCTAAGAGAAGATTTTTCAAGGGTTCGTCATGAGGTTGATTGTCCATCAACTCAGGTTTGGATTCGCATAGGTTCACGATAAGACGCACAACATCTTCGTCTGTCAGCTGATATTTTTTTATTTCTTTGGCAAGAGTACGAAAGAAGGCGTGATGAATAGAGTTTTTACTTAACTCTTGTACTGCATTAGTTAATGCTTGTGATCTTTGCTCATTCATAAATGCTACCCACCGTAAGAATTTATACCGTGATGCCATTCCTTGGCGAGTTTCTTTTATTATAATTTGCCTAAAGAATACTGCATACCAAGGCTCTTATCAATATAATAGCTAACCAATATTATCAAAACCTTAAGAGGTTATTATGAATCAAACTATTCCCCCCCGTTTACGCTGGGCTTGCCGACGTGGAATGCTGGAACTTGATGTTTTATTAGGAAATTATTTAGAAGAAGCCTATTCAACAGCCTCTCTTGTCGATCAAGAAAAGTTTATTGCCTTGCTTGAATCGAATGATCAAGAGCTATTTATGTGGTTGACGGGCAAGGAAACTCCGACGGCAGAACACGTCGAAATAGTCGAAAAAGTGAGGAATCATGCCAAAATTCGAAAGCACGCTTCGTTTCTCTAGTTATTTTGTGATGATACAAGCGATTATTCTAATAACAAGTGTCTTTAGTGTGCTGTATTTGCCGTGGGCACCCTTTAGTAGAATTTTGTTGGTTATTATCGTGATAGGTTATGGCATATTCAATTTTTACCGCCAAAAACAATGGGATGGAATTAGTCAGGATGAGGATGGATGGTATCTAAAAAAAGAAAATAGGCCAGTTAACATTACTCTTGCAGGCGATAGCACGATTACGCCATTCTTGACCATTTTACGCTTTCATCAGTTAGGAAAACGCTATAAACAATCGTATATGATCTTCAAAGATGCGATGCCTGAGCCACTTTATCGTCAACTGACGGTTAGATTACGATATTTTAAATTATCGAAAACAACTTAATACTAAATGGTGGATTACGACGCCAAAAGCGCGTCTAATCCACCCTACGATGTTCATAGATTAAAACAAATCAAAAAATAAATGTAGGGTGGATTAGACGCGCTTTTGGCGTCGTAATCCACCTTTATCGTATAAGGTCGAGGCCGCAGGGCGGACACACGGGTCCGCCCCTACACCCCCGTCTACCCTAAAAGGGCGACAAATTCGTTACAAATCAACAAAAATCAGTTACCATTTCCGCCTTTAAGAAAACCTCAAAACGAGCCATTAATGCAGATTCAACACATTCGTAATTTTTCAATTATTGCCCATATTGATCATGGAAAATCCACCTTGGCCGATCGATTAATCCAACTATGCGGCGGCTTAAGTGAACGGGAAATGGCTGAACAGGTTCTAGATTCCATGGACTTGGAGCGGGAGCGTGGTATTACCATTAAAGCGCACAGCGTTACCCTCGATTACAAAGCAAAAAATGGACAAACCTATCAGCTCAATTTTATTGATACCCCAGGCCATGTCGATTTTTCCTATGAAGTTTCGCGCTCGCTTGCCGCTTGTGAAGGCGCATTATTAGTCGTGGATGCAGGGCAGGGTGTAGAAGCACAAACGTTAGCCGTTTGCTATACAGCCATAGAACAAGGCCTCGAAGTCGTGCCGGTTTTAAATAAAATTGACTTGCCACAAGCAGATCCTGAGCGTGTCATTAAAGAAATTGAAGAAATTATTGGCATCGAAGCCCAAGGCGCCTTAGGTGTCAGCGCCAAAATGGGTATCGGTATTAGTGAATTGCTCGAAAAAATCGTGGCAGACATTCCGCCACCCGAAGGCGATTCTGCCGCCCCCTTACAAGCATTAATTATTGACTCATGGTTTGACAGTTATTTGGGTGTCGTCTCGTTGGTGCGTGTTAAAAATGGCACGTTGAAAATGGGTGAAAAAATGCAAGTCATGTCGACGGGGCGATCCTATGAAGTCGGTGGTATCGGTGTGTTTACACCCAAACGCTCACCGACAGGCTCTCTCAGTGCCGGTGAAGTCGGTTACGTAGTTGCCGGTATTAAAGACATTAACGGCGCACCTGTCGGCGATACCTTAACGCATGTCAATAAAGGTGCGACAGACGTTTTACCTGGATTCAAAAAAATTAAACCTCAAGTCTATGCAGGTTTATTCCCAATTAGTTCAGAAGATTTTCCTGCATTTCGTGAAGCGCTCGCTAAACTTTGCTTAAATGACGCAGCGTTATTTTTTGAACCTGAATCATCGGAAGCATTAGGATTTGGTTTTCGTTGTGGCTTTTTGGGCATGTTGCATATGGAAATTGTCCAAGAACGGCTGGAACGCGAATATAATATGAATTTGATTACCACAGCACCGACTGTGGTCTATGAAGTAATATCAACGAAAGGTGAAACGCTTTATATTGATAACCCTTCTAAATTACCACCCGTGAGTTATATTGAAGAAATTCGTGAACCCATTGCCACAGTCAATATTTTGGTGCCACAACAATATTTAGGTAGTGTTATCACACTTTGTGTTGAACGCCGTGGCACGCAAAAAAATATGCAGTATCTGGGAAATCAAATCGCATTGTCATATGAAATTCCAATGGCTGAAATTGTGCTCGATTTTTTTGATCGATTAAAATCTGTCAGTCGTGGTTATGCTTCTTTGGATTACAGTTTTGCCTACTTCCAAACCGCTGATTTAGTCAAATTAGATTTACTCATTAATGGCGAAAAAGTCGATGCATTGGCTGTCATTGTTCATCGCGAGCAATCGCAATACAAAGGCCGACAATTAGCAGAAAAAATGCAGGAACTCATTCCACGGCAAATGTTTGATGTCGCCATTCAAGCAGCCATTGGCGCGCACATTATTGCTCGTAGCACAGTAAAAGCATTGCGGAAAAACGTGTTAGCAAAATGTTATGGTGGTGACATATCCCGTAAACGTAAATTGCTAGAAAAACAAAAAGAAGGCAAAAAACGCATGAAACAAGTAGGAAATGTGGAAATCCCCCAAGAAGCATTTCTAGCAGTTTTAAAGGTAGACAAAAAATAATGACGGTAGGGGCACGGCGTGCCGTGCCCTGCGGCGATAGCAAACAGATAACAGAAACAATCTTAAAAGGAACCCATTGTGAACTTTAATTTTGAACTCATTTTATTTTATGCCACTCTCATTAGCGGCGTAATTTATTTAATTGATGTCATCTTTTTCGCTCGTCATCGCAAAACAGAAAAAATGCCCGTCATCATCGATTATGCCCGTTCATTTTTTCCTGTTCTATTAATCGTATTTTTGCTCCGCTCATTTTTATACGAACCTTTTCGTATTCCTTCCGGCTCATTAGAACCGACCTTATTAGTCGGAGATTTTATTCTGGTTAATAAATTTGATTATGGTGTTCGCTTACCTGTTGTGCATCGAAAAATTATTCCTGTGGGAGAATTAAAACACGGTGACATTATTGTGTTTCGTTATCCAGCCAATCCCTCCCTTGATTTTATTAAGCGCGTCATTGGCTTACCGGGCGATCGCATCAGTTACATTGATAAAGTGCTTTATGTCAATGGTAAAAAAATTCCGCAAGAATTTGAAAAAAATACCATTGATCATGGACCTGATGACAGCAGTTGGAGCGTCGTGCAAAAGCAGGAAGATCTTTTAGGCGTCAAGCATGCGATTTTTCAAATTCCCGAGCGTCCCAGTCATGATTTGAAAGATATTGTCGTACCGCCTGGCATGTATTTTGCCATGGGTGATAACCGTGATGATAGCGCAGACAGTCGTTTTTGGGGGTTTGTGCCTGACAAAAATATTATTGGTAAAGCCAGTGCCATTTGGATGAGCTGGGATGGCAATGCGGATTGGCTCCATAAAATTCGTTGGCGCCGAATAGGCTCGGTAATTCATTAATATGATCAATACAACCTATCAAGAATTATGCCGAAAGTTAGGTTATTCCTTTCAAGACTTTCATTTATTAAAAATGGCATTGACCCATCGCAGCAGTAGCGATGAAAACAATGAGCGTCTCGAATTTTTTGGCGATTCGATTGTCAATCTCGTGATTGCTGAAGCACTGTACCTACAATTTCCTTATGCTCATGAAGGCGAATTAAGTCGATGGCGTGCTACTTTAATTAATCGCGACACCCTGGCCACACTAGGTAAAGAGTTTGATCTAGGCCGTTATTTGCATCTGGGCATGGGGGAATTAAAAAGCGGTGGACACACACGCGCCTCTATCATTTCCTGCGCCATGGAAGCGATTATCGGCGCCATTTATTTAGATAGTGATTTTGCGACCATTCGTGCAGCCATTTTGCGTTGGTATCAACCCTTACTGGCATCCCTGAGTTATGCCTCCAGTCATAAAGATCCTAAAACACAATTGCAAGAATATTTGCAACGTCAACATCTCACTTTGCCTGTTTATGAAGTAGAAGCTATCGAAGGCGAAGCTCACCAACAAATTTTTGTAGTCAGTTGCGTTGTGCAAGATAAAAAAATCCTTGCTAAAGGCACCAGTCGTCGTCGCGCAGAACAACAAGCAGCGGAAACTATGTTAGAGGTCATTAAAAAATGAAAACAGCAGAAAAATGTGGTTATGTTGCAATCGTTGGACGTCCGAATGTAGGGAAGTCTACCTTGCTAAATGCATTAATCGGTCAAAAAATCAGTATTATTTCTCCGAAACCACAAACCACTCGCCAACAAATTTTAGGTATTAAAACGCTAGGCGAAACACAAATTGTTTATATTGATACGCCCGGCCTGCATGACGCAGAAAAACGCGCCATGAATCGCTATATGAATCGATTAGCGAATGCTGTTATTTTAGATGCCGATGTCATTATTTTTATTGTCGAAGCCACACGCTGGCTGGAAGATGATGAGCTGGTACTACAAAAAATTAAGGAAGCAGATGTCCCCACGGTTTTAGTCATCAATAAAATTGATAAATTAGGCGATAAAAAAGAAATTCTGCCCCTCATCGAAAAGTTTCAGCAAAAATATCATTTTGCACACATCATTCCTATCTCCGCCAGACGTAAAGAAAATTTAGATGCACTGGAAGAAACGATTGCGACGATGATGCCAGAAGGCCCACATCTTTTTCCCGATGAGCAAATCACCGATAAAAATGAGCGTTTTCAAACGGCCGAAATTATTCGCGAAAAACTCATACGTGCGACCGAACAAGAATTACCTTATAGCACTACCGTTGTCGTGGAATCCATGAAACAAGAGGGCAAGATGATCGATATCAGTGCGATCATTTGGGTTGAACGAGAAAGTCAAAAACCGATTGTGATCGGAAAAAATGGTGAACGCTTAAAAACCATTGGTACGGCGGCGCGAAAAGAAATTGTAAAATTACTGGGAATGAAAGTTTTTTTACGGTTATGGGTCAAAGTGAAAAGCGATTGGACGGACGATGAGCGAGCCTTGGGGAGTTTGGGATTTGAGAATGAATAATACTCGCCGCACTTCACACAACATTTGGTAGGGGCGGACCCGACCCGTGTGTCCGCCCAGCGGCCTCAACGGTAAAGTCCGGGCGGACACACGGGTCCGCCCCTACTCGAAGCGTTTTTGTCCCGGCAGAGCTTTGTCAGTGCGGCCCCACCATTCATTTTATTACTCCTCGCGCTTCATTTTATTCTATATAGGTATGTAAATTTCCCTGATAATCTTCAATCTGGTAATCACCTTGTTTATCCACCGAAATGCAACTCGAATGAATCGGCGATTTTCCATGCCCGCCGGGAATATCCAACACATACGTGGGCTGACAAAGTCCGGAAAAACGTCCCCATAATTGTTTAACTAATTCCTGTCCCTTTGCAATGGATGTACGAAAATGTCCTGTCCCTAAAGCCAAATCCCCTTGATGCAAATAATAAGGCTTAATCCGATTTTTAATGAAGCAACGCATTAATTGACTTAAAGTATCGATATTATCATTAATATCTTTCAGTAAAACCGTTTGGCTCAACAGCGGAATTCCTGCATCCACTAAGCGCGCACAAGCCCCTATGGCCTCTGGCGTAAATTCGTTAGGATGATTCGCATGGATCATCACAAAAACGGGTTTACCGCATTGCAACGCTGAAATCATTTCGTCATTAATACGCGCTGAATCCACCATAGGCACGCGAGTATGAATACGAATAATGTCCACATGGTCTATTGTTTTCAGACGTTGCAAAAAGGCTTTCAGCATAGCAGGTTTCAAAATAAAGGGATCACCGCCGGTAAAAATGACTTCCCAAATGTCTTGGTGTGCTGCGATATAGGAAAATGCCGCCTCTATTTCTTCCGGAGTGAGTGTTTGCTCAGACGTTCCCACCTTTTCCTTACGAAAACAAAAACGACAATAAACAGGGCACACTAGCACTGGCATAAACAAACAACGATCGGCATAACGATGAACAATACCTTTGACTTTCGTATGGGTTTGATCGCCAATAGGATCTTGATTCTCGTTTAATGAATGCGTTAATTCGTTAATATCCGGAATAAATTGCTTGGCGATGGGATCCTGCGGATTTGTTTTATCAATCAATTGCTGCATCTGTGGGGTAATCGCGATTGAAAAACCTTCAGCGACTTTTTCTAATTCAGAAACAGCAGAAGAAGAGACAAATTGATGTTTAGCAAGGGATGCTACGGTACGTAATGTTTTTTTAGACATAATTATGGGGTTCAAGAGTAAAATGGGAGTATATACCAGATGTAGGGTGGATTAGATGCGTTCTTTGCATCGTAATTCACCCCGTCAAAATAATAGCTTTCATATTTGGTGGATTACGATGCAAAGAACGCATCTAATCCACCCTACATTTTATGTATTTTCTTTGAAAATTCCTGTATTTTGTTATCTATGCGCATCTCCCTTCAACCTGCTTTTATTCTCCATCACCGGCCTTACCGCGAGACCAGTTTATTACTGGATGTCTTCACCAAAGATTATGGCCGTATCGCTTTAATTGCACGCGGGGTCAGAAAAAATCGCTCTCAAATGCGAGCCTTACTACAGCCTTTTAGAGGGCTGTGGGTATCTTGGCGTGGGAAAACAGAGCTCATGACGTTGGATGGGGTAGAAGCACAAAGCATGCCGATCTTACTTCAAGGAGAATGTTTATTGAGTGGTTTTTATCTCAACGAACTCTTAATCCGCTTGCTACAAAAACAGGATCCCCACCCACAACTTTATACCATTTATCAAGAGACCTTGTTAGAATTAAGCCAAGCTACTTTAGACCAAAAATATTTGCGATTATTTGAAAAAAAACTATTAGATGAACTGGGATATGGATTGCAGCTACAACACGCTTTTCTGGCTGACCAACTTTATCGTTTTCATCCCGAGCAAGGTTTTGAGCTTTATCAGGGCGAAACCAACGAGGCTGATCCCCTGATTTTTCAAGGTAAAAGTCTAGTGGTCTTAGCGACTGGACAGCTCGATCAAGCAGATGCTGATTCCTTGAAAGAAATAAAACGGTTAATGCGAATTGCGCTGGGGATAGTCTTGGGGCCAAAGCCCTTGCAAAGCCGCAAGTTATTTATAGGAGTGACGGGAAGATGACTATTTTATTAGGCGTTAATATTGATCATATTGCCACGTTACGGCAAGCACGTTTGACGCGTTATCCAGACCCTATAGAAGCCGTTTTTGCTGCAGAGCAGGGCGGTGCGGATGGTATCACTGTCCACTTGCGAGAAGATCGTCGGCATATTCAAGAACGCGACGTCGAATTGATTCAACAAGTGTCTTTGACCCGGCTCAATTTGGAAATGGCAGTCACTGAAAAAATGCTTGCCTTTGCTGAAAAAATCAGCCCGGCCCATTGTTGTTTTGTCCCTGAAAAAAGAGAGGAATTAACCACCGAAGGGGGGTTGAATGTCATAGCGGATGAAGCCACCATACGCGACGCTTGTGCACGCCTGGCAGAAAAAGGCATGGAGGTTTCGCTATTTATTGATCCCGATATTAAACAAATTGAAGCCGCCCTACGTTGCAAAGCACCCACCATTGAAATTCATACGGGTACTTATGCGGATGCAAAAAACCCGATTGAGCAAAAAAAAGAATTACAACGCATCGTGGTAGCCACCGAATTTGCGGCGAAAGCAGGTCTGATTGTCAATGCCGGTCATGGCTTGAATTATCAAAATACCCAAGCGATCGCGCGTATTCCACACATTAACGAATTAAACATTGGTCATGGCATTATTGCCCGTGCTTTTTTTACGGGATTAGAAAATGCCGTGCGAGAAATGAAACGCTTGATGATAGAAGCCAGAGGTTAACAACATGGTAAGAACCCGTTTTTCACCCAGCCCCACCGGTATGCTGCATCTTGGTAATGCGCGCGCTGCATTATTTAGCGCCTTATTTGCTGCAAAAGAGCAGGGTATTTTTATATTGCGAATCGAAGATACGGATTTGGCTCGCTCAGAACACAAATACACAGAAATGCTGGAAGATGACTTACATTGGCTAGGAGCTAATTGGCAAGAAGGGCCTGGCGTTGGCGGCCCCTCTCAACCTTATTGGCAATCACAACGCCATGCGATTTATGAGCGTTATTATCAAGAACTCGAACAAAAAGGTTTGGCTTATCCGTGTTTTTGTACTGACCAAGAATTAGCGTTGAATCGTAAAATTCAATTATCGCGTGGACAAGCGCCGCGTTATCCCGGCACTTGCCGTAAACTCACCCAGGAAGAAATTGCAACACGTATTGAGAACGGCATGAAGCCAGCATTGCGTTTTCATGTCCCTCCGAAAAAAACCATTGAATTTGTCGATTTGGTCAAAGGGTTACAGAAATTTAACAGTGATGATATTGGCGATTTTATTATTCGTCGTGCAGAAGGCACAGCGTCATTTATGTTTTGTAACGCCATTGATGATTCATTAATGAAAGTCACGCACGCCATGCGCGGCGAAGATCATTTAGCCAATACGCCTCGACAATTAATGATTCTGCAAGCATTAGCTATGTCAACGCCGCAGTATGGGCACTTGTCTTTAATTACCGGTGACGATGGTGCGCCCTTGTCTAAACGCCATGGTAGTTCAAGCTTGTTTGATGTACGCCAGCAGGGATATTTGCCTTTGGCTGTATTAAATTATTTAGCTCGCTTAAGTCACACTTATGAACAACAAGGATTGATGAGTTTTGCTGAACTGGCAAAAAATTTCAAGATAGAAAAATTAAGCCGTGCGCCAGCGCGATTTGATAAAAATCAATTATTGCATTGGCAAAAAGAAGCCGTCATGACGTTGGACAATGAGGCAACTTTAGCTTGGCTTGGCAGTGAAATTGTGGAAAAAGTGCCAGAACTAAAACGCAATCTCTTTGCGGAAGTCATGCGTAAAAATATTTTATTTCCCCATGAAGCCCAAATTTGGGTAGAAATTTTCTTCGGTCATGAATTGCAATTTACGCATGAACAGTTAACTATTTTAAGCGAAGCAGGTGAGGTATTTTTTGTGGAAGCAATAGAATCAGTGAAGAAAAATGGCATTGAATTAAAAAATATTTGCGATGATTTGAAGTTAAAATTGAATGTTTCTGGAAAGAAATTATTTATGCCATTACGTATTGCATTGACGGGTGAGCAAAATGGACCCGAATTAGTGCATATTGCGGCTTTGCTGGGACAAGAGAAAATGCTGGCGCATTTTGTGCAAGCACGGGATAAAGTGAAATAGTGTAGGTTTTGATGGGCACGCTACGCTTAGCCCATCAAGCAGCACATCTAGAAAACATTGCAAAGGTAAAACCCATGTTAAAAATCTACAACAGCCTAACCCGACAAAAAGAAATTTTTAAATCCATTGAAACTGGCAAAATAAAAATGTATGTCTGCGGACCTACTGTTTATGATTTTTGTCACATCGGCAATGCACGTAGCTTTACTGCTTTTGATACCATTGTGCGTTATTTACGTTATCGTGGGTATGACGTTATTTATGTGCGTAACATTACCGACATCGATGATAAAATTATTAAACGCGCCAATGAAAATCAAGAAAGTTTTGATACCGTAGTCGAGCGTTTTACTCAAGCATTTCGCGACGATATGCGGCAATTAAATTTATTAACCCCTGATTATGAACCTCGCGCCACCGAATTTATTCCACATATCATTACGCTGATTGAAAAATTAATTGCAAATCAATATGCCTATGTCGCAGAAAATGGTGATGTTTACTATGATGTTAGACAATTTAAAAACTACGGCTGCTTATCACACCGCAATATTGATGAATTGGAAAGCGGTGCACGAGTAGAAATTTCGCATATTAAACGCGACCCGCTCGATTTTGTCTTGTGGAAAATTGCAAAACCAAATGAACCTAGCTGGGATTCTCCGTGGGGAGCAGGGCGTCCAGGCTGGCATATCGAATGCTCTGCCATGGCAACACGTATTTTAGGGGAAAATTTTGATATGCATGGCGGTGGAAAAGATTTAATTTTTCCGCATCATGAAAATGAAATTGCGCAATCAGAAGCTGCGACCCAACAAAAGTTTGTGAATTATTGGCTGCATGCCGGTTACTTGCAAATCGATAAAGAGAAAATGTCAAAATCTTTAGGCAATTTTTTCACAATTCGTGACATTGTAGCCGACCATACGCCCGAGGTATTACGCTATCTATTAGTTTCGGGTCATTATCGTAGTCAATTAAATTTTTCAAAAGATTTATTAGTGCAATCCCGCAATGCCTTAGAGCGTTTCTACACGGCGTTGCGGGATTTACCCGATGTCGATGCGCCGATGAATTCGCCTTACGAACAAAAATTTATTGAAGCCATGGACGATGATTTTAATACGCCCCTTGCCCTCGCTGCATTATTTGAATTAGCGCACGAAATTCAACGCTTACGTGAAAAAGATTTATCTGCAGCTGCACAGCATGGTGCGTTGTTAAAAAAATTAGGTGGGGTGTTAGGGCTATTGCAAGATAATCCATTGCGTTTTATGCAGGGTAAAAAAGATCATTTGGATGTTGATAAAATAGAAGCGCTGATCACGGCACGTAATCAAGCACGCGCGGAAAAAAATTGGGCTGAAGCGGATCGGATTCGGAAAGAATTATCGGCTATGTCGATTGTTTTGGAAGATGGTGGGATGGGGACGACATGGAAAAGTGGGTAGGGGAAATTGTGGTTTAGAGCGGGTGGGCACACTGCGCTTTGCCCACCCGCTTTTGAGTTACTGCTTCAACATCTGCCGCAACACATACTGCAAAATTCCCCCATTGCGGTAATATTCCACTTCATTTTGTGTATCAATCCTACATAACAATGCTACTTCCGTTTCACTGCCATCCGCTCGATGAATAACGGCTTTCATGGTCATGCGTGGCTTAATGTTTTCATTTAAATCGAAAATATCCACTTTCTCGTTGCCGATTAAATTTAATGTTTTGCGATTTTCGCCACTCATAAATTCTAATGGCAAAATACCCATGCCAATTAAATTGGAGCGGTGAATACGCTCAAAACTTTCAGCAATAACGGCAGTGACACCTAATAACTTAGGCCCTTTCGCAGCCCAGTCACGAGAAGAGCCTGTGCCATATTCTTTACCCGCGATCACAACAAGCGGGGTCGCTGTTTTTTGATATAACATAGCCGCATCATAAATCGACAAGGTTTCACCCGTCGGAATATATTTTGTGAAACCGCCTTCCACTCCTGGCACCATTTCATTTTTGATACGAATATTGGCAAACGTGCCACGCATCATGACTTCATGATTACCACGACGTGCACCTAATGAATTAAAATCATTGACAGTGACGCCTTGCGATAATAAATAGCTTCCAGCAGGGCTGTCTTTTTTGATAGAACCGGCGGGTGAAATATGATCTGTGGTAATGCTGTCGCCTAAAATCGCTAAAATGCTCGCGTTTTTAATATCATGCAACGAATTGGGTTTCGCTTGCATATCGACAAAATAAGGTGGATGTTGAATATAAGTAGAACCTGTTTGCCAAGCATACGTTTTGCTATCCGGTGTCGTCATCGATTGCCAGTCTGTCGTACCTGCAAACACATCTGCATATTGTTCACGAAACATTTTGTTATTGACCATTGACACAGCTTCCGCTACTTCTCGATTGGATGGCCAAATATCACTGAGATAAATTGCATCGCCCGCTTCGTTGTGACCAACAGGCTCTTTGCTAAGATCAATTTGAGTCGAACCTGCTAAAGCAAACGCAACGACCAAAGGCGGTGATGCCAACCAATTCGCTTTCACTAAAGGATGAATACGACCTTCAAAATTGCGATTACCCGATAATACCGCTGAAACGACTAAATCATTTTCAGCAACGGTTTGAGAAACAGCATCGGGTAGAGGGCCTGAGTTACCAATGCAGGTGGTGCAGCCATATCCCACCAAATCAAAACCCACCGCATCTAAATAGGTTTGTAAGCCTGCTTCTTCCAAATAACGGGTGACTACTTGCGAACCAGGAGCTAAAGAAGCCTTGACCCACGGTTTTGGTTTTAATCCTTTTTCAACCGCTTTTTTCGCTAATAAACCGGCTGCCATCAGCACACTCGGATTCGACGTATTGGTGCAACTGGTAATGGCCGCGATAACAACGTCACCATGGTGTAAGGAATAATCTTCTGTCGTGGGATAAGCATTGGCTTGTTCTTCCAGACGGTTCGATTCGGCAAGTAATTTGGTAAAACTTTCTCGCATGTTAGGTAACGTGACACGGTCTTGGGGACGCTTAGGCCCCGCCAAACTCGATCCAACTGTTGATAAATCTAATTCTAAAACCTCAGTGAAAACAGGATCGGCTGTATTGTTATCGCGCCATAAACCTTGTGCTTTAGCGTAAGCTTCTACCAAAGCAATTAATTGTTCATCACGCGCTGTCAAACGTAGATAGTCGATAGTAGCTTGATCGATCGGAAAAAACCCACACGTTGCGCCATATT
The DNA here is from genome assembly GCA_964612855.1 of uncultured Coxiellaceae bacterium. Lineage (GTDB taxonomy): Bacteria > Pseudomonadota > Gammaproteobacteria > DSM-16500 > DSM-16500 > DATIJJ01. The sequence goes on along the minus strand of CAZTDR010000002.1, from coordinate 22,527 downwards.
CAGGAGCCATGTTGGCGATGGTTGCGCGATCAGCGAGTGGCAAATCCTGCAAACCAGGACCGAAATATTCGACAAATTTTCCGACAACGCCTTTTTTGCGCAGCATTTCAGTGAGTGTTAATACTAAATCGGTTGCTGTCACGCCTTCACTTAATTTGCCCTTTAATTTAACCCCAATAACTTCTGGAATTAGCATGGAAATTGGCTGGCCCAACATAGCTGCTTCCGCTTCAATTCCGCCAACACCCCAACCTAATACGCCTAAGCCATTAATCATGGTAGTGTGACTGTCTGTACCAACTAAGGTATCGGGATAAGCGATAGTTTTTCCGTTAACGTTATCGGTCCAAACAGTTTTCGCTAAAAATTCTAAATTGACTTGATGACAAATGCCGGTATCAGGTGGAACCACACGAAAATTTTGAAACGCTTTTTGTCCCCAACGTAAAAACTCATATCGCTCACGATTTCTTTCCATTTCCAATTGTGCGTTAACCATCAACGCAGCATGGGTGCCATATTCATCGACTTGAACAGAATGGTCGATGACTAAATCCACGGGAGACAAGGGATTAATTTGATCGGGATCGCCGCCCATTTTTTTGATGGCGTCACGCATGGCAGCTAAATCAACCACAGCAGGTACGCCAGTAAAATCCTGCATAAGAACACGAGCAGGGCGATAAGCGATTTCTCGATCTGATTTTTTCTCTTTGAGCCACTGCGACAATGCTTTAATATCATCAAGAGTAACGCTCTGGTTATCTTCATGCCGCAGCAAGTTTTCTAATAAAATCTTGAGAGAACAGGGCAGGCTATTCAAACCGGTCAATCCCGCTTGCTCTGCAGCAGGTAAGCTAAAGTAATCATAGTCTGTTTGATTAACAGTGAGGGTACGGCATGTTTTTAGGGTATCAATTGAGGCCATGGAAAATCTCCCTGAGATATTAAATGGCGCTATAGTATACCTATCTCTTGCGGATCGCCAGTGGTGGACAACCCTGCGCTTTACCACCCTACAATACAAATACAGGTAGATAGATTGGGGCAGGGTAGCCAAAGCGCAGCGTGCCCTCCCACTACATAGATAAGGTTATAACGAAAATTATGCTCCCCAACATAAAAACATATTTACTCCACTTACAATCCCGTATTTGTGATTTTTTGGAAGCAGAAGACGGTCATGCCCAATTTAAAAAAGACGCTTGGGAATACAAAAATGGGATCGGCGGCGGTTTAAGTTGTGTCATCGAAGGCGGAGAAGTAATTGAAAAAGCTGGTGTTAATTTTTCGCATGTACGCGGCGAGACTTTACCGACTGCTGCGACTATAAAGCGCCCTGAATTAGCTAACTTCCCCTTTCAAGCGATGGGTGTCTCCGTCGTAGTGCATCCGAGAAATCCCTATGTTCCAACATCCCACGCCAATGTTCGGTTTATAGTCATTGAAAAAGAAACACCGGTTTGGTGGTTTGGCGGTGGATTTGATTTAACACCGTATTATGGTTTTGAAGAAGATTGCATCCACTGGCATCAAACTGCAAAAGCCGCATGCGAACCTTATGGAAAAACCCTTTATCCTCAATTTAAAAAAGGGTGTGATGATTATTTTTATTTAAAACATCGCGCTGAACCGCGAGGCATTGGCGGTTTATTTTTTGATGACTTGAACGAATGGGAGTTTGAGCGTTGTTTTGCTTTTATGCAGAGTGTGGGTAACGGTTTTATTCAAGGCTATCAACCGATTCTTGCCAGACGGAAGTTACATCTTTATGGCGAACGAGAACGTCATTTCCAATGCTATCGTCGCGGACGCTATGTGGAATTTAATTTGCTGTATGATCGGGGAACGTTATTTGGATTGCAGTCGGGTGGAAGAACGGAGTCGATATTGATGTCTTTACCGCCCGAAGTGACGTGGAAATATGATTGGCATCCGGAGGCGGGGAGTGATGAGGCAAAATTGTATGAGGAATTTTTGCGGCCAAGAGATTGGGTTAATTTGTAAAACGTCATTCTCGAAGGTAAGGACCATTGCCCCTCAAATACATAATACTTCATTCAATTCTAATAATTTTTTATCGGTAAACAAACGAGTCGAATTCTCATTTGAAGGTAACAAGGCGAGTCTAACTTTACCTTGCTGCACAGCCGTCATTTTACGAGATTCGCCTTCTATTAAACTTTTCACGGCTAAATAACCCATTTCTGAAGCCAATAAGCGATCGGTGATCGTGGGAGAACCTCCGCGTTGTGTGTGACCTAAAATACAAACACGAAAAGGAACCTGGGTTAATTCCTCGAGTTGTTCGGCTATTTTTAAACTTCTACCAGGCTGATCCGCTTCAGCAACGACAATAATAGAACTTTGTTTAGGACGTTTATTTGCAGTAAGTTTTTGCACAATGCGTTCGGCAGAAAGATCAAACTCAGGCGTAATAATGACCTCTGCGCCACCGGCTATACCGACGTCCACTGCCAGAAAGCCTGATTTGCGTCCCATCACTTCCACTAAAAAATTTCGATTATGACTGGAAGCCGTATCGCGAATTTTATCAATTGCTTGTAAAGCTGTATTGCGCGCCGTATCAAAACCAACGGTATAGTCAGTATTGGGAATATCATTATCAATCGTGCCAGGAATGCCAATGACGAGTGGGCCGCCTTCTTCAGCGAGTAATGCGGCGCCCCGGAAGGTGCCATTTCCACCAATCACAATTAAACCATCGATATTTTCTGATTTTAGAAAAGCACGGCACTCATCACGCACCGATTTTTCATAAAAAGCCATACAGCGTTCTGCTTTTAAAATCGTACCGCCATGTTGAATACAGTTTGCAACACTATCCGGTTCTAATGCAGTCAATTTTTGATCGACCAATCCTTGGTATCCGAGTTTGCTGCCATAAACGTTTAAACCATAATATACACCTGTTCTGACTACTGCCCGAATAGCTGCATTCATGCCTGGCGCATCACCGCCGGAGGTGAGAACTACAATTTTTTTCATGATCGCTTTTCTCTTTTAAATTGTTAAAAAATGATAGCATAAACTGTTTTTTAGTATTAGATTATATGATCGAAATTTTAGATACTTTCTTAGGAGATCTCCATGAAAATTAAAATGCTGGCCATGATAGCGGTTTTAGGTTTAGTTACAGCTTCAACCAGTTACGCAGCTCCCTCCGAGAGTGAAAACATTGGCAGTATAGATGGACCAACTCAGTTAGCTGACAACGGTACCAACAGCATGAGTGGCAATGGAGCAATGAGCGACACATCCAACATGAGCGGCACGCCCAATAGTAATATGAGCGGCACCCCCAACAATAATATGAGCGGCACTTCCTCTCCCTCTGACGAAGGTTCAGCAGATACAGCAACTGGGGATGATTATTAAACTACTCTGTCACGCGACATGGTAGGGACACGGCGTGCCGCACCTGCGACTTACAACGGATGCTGCTAAGAAGCCACCAAAAGGTGGATTACGACGCAAAAAGCGCGTCTAATCCACCCTACAAAATTTTTGATTAAGATAATAAACCGCAACACTTTTTATATTTCTTTTGACTACCGCACGGACATAACTCATTACGACCCACTTTAGTTTGCCTAGTGATACCATCTATGTAATACCATTTGCCATCCACTCGCTCAAATTGGCTGACTTCATGAAGTTGCTGAGGGTGTTCATTCTCACTGTAATACGCAATAAATTCGACTATCCCGGTATTTTGCTCCATCGTAGAGCGAATAATCGTTAAGCCTTGCCAACTCACTTTTCTTGTCCATTGTTCAGCCGTGTTGGCATCAAAATTTTTACTCGCCGGGGCTTTCATCGTTTGGGCAATGTAAGCCATATTGGCTGTGCTGTAAGCCGTATAACGGGAACGCATTAATTCTTCAGGCGTGCCAGGCGGTTGTTGGCCGCTGATAAAGCGTTCACAACACCCTTTAAATTCTTTTCTCGAACCGCAGGGGCAAAGTTTCATCGTGCTTTCTCCAAACGAATTCGCTAAAATGCCAAAATTACTATTTTATTGCAACCCAATACCATGACTCCTTTGGAATATTATCAAGAACAATGCGATAAAGGCGTCATTTTTGAAGACCCGCAACAATTGGCTGCCATCAAACAATTACAGCGTATTTATACCGATTTAATTCACGAACATCATCATCGCCAAGGATTATTGTCCTTTTTCCATACGCCTAAAATGATCAAAGGTCTCTATTTATGGGGAGGAGTGGGCATTGGCAAAACATTTGTGATGGATTGTTTTTATCACTGCATTCCTTTTCCACAAAAAATGCGCCTGCATTTTCATCAATTTATGCAACGGGTTCATCAAGAATTAAAAAAATACCAAGGCAAAAAAGATCCTTTACAATGGATCGCCAAAGACATTGCCGAACAAACTTTATTATTATGTTTTGATGAATTTTTTGTTTCAGATATTACTGATGCCATGTTATTAGGTCGTTTGTTTCGCGGTTTATTTCAGCGTGGTATTTGCTTAGTGACCACATCGAATGTAGCCCCTGATGATTTATATAAAAATGGCTTGCAGCGTGAGCAATTTTTACCGGCCATCGATATGTTAAAAGAAAATACGCATGTGATGCATATAACAACCGTAACAGATTATCGATTACGCCATTTGAAAGCAGCGGGCGTATTTTACTTTCCACTCAATGATGAAACTCGCGAAAAAATGGCAAAAAGTTTTAACGTCTTGACACAACAAGAGAGGGTGACTACAGATCCACTTATTATTTTAGGACGACCTATCAAAATAAAAAAACAAACAAAAAAAATTGCTTGGTTTGATTTTGCGGAAATTTGTAAAGTACCGCGCAGTCAAAATGATTATTTAACCATTGCTGAACAATTTCATACCGTATTTATCAGTGACATTCCGATTATTCCACCGAATGATAAAGATACTATTTGCTTATTCATTAGTATGGTCGATGTATTTTATGATGCGCGTGTCCGACTCGTGATTTCAGCCGCTGAACCGGTGAGTGAAATCTATAGCCGCGGTTATATGACATTAGAATACACGCGAACCCATTCACGTTTATTAGAAATGCAATCAACAGATTATTATGAAAATGACCGTTACTTTAAAAACTAAGTTCAGTTTATTGCTCGCAGTGACCTTATGGGCTTCTGCTTTTGCAGGAATTCGTGCGGGTTTAGTGGGCTACACACCGGGCGCATTAGGATTGTTTCGTTTTTTAATTGGCTCTGTCTGCATGCTGATTTTGTATATGAATCAACCGCACAGCATTCCAATTCCTTGGCGTGATAAATGTTTATTACTGCTAATTGGTGTGATTGGGTTAGGGTGCTACACCCTCACATTAAATTATGGCGAATTAGCCGTACCTTCTGGTATTGCGAGTTTTATCATTAGTCTTTCACCGTTGATTACGGTATTTACTGCCGTGATTTTTTTGCGTGAGAGCATCTCACTTAATGTGATTATCGGTATGTTAATCAGCATTGCAGGTGTAGCATTGATTATGTTGAGCAAAATCCATCAATTTCAATTTCAGGTGGGCTGTTATTTTGTTTTAATTGCGATGTTCACGGGCGGTATTTATTCTGTCATGCAAAAACCTTTTTTAAAAAAGTATCATGCGATTCAAGTGACTGCTTATGTCATCTGGGGAGCTACTTTGTCATTGATGGTTTATGCTCCGCAATTATGGAAAAACATACAAACCGCTTCTATTCCAGCCACAAGTGCTGTTGCTTATCTTGGTATTTTCCCATCGACATTTGGCTATCTGGCTTGGAGTTATGGTTTAAAAGATATTCCCGTTTCGCAAGCCGTGAATTATCTTTATTTCACACCGATTATCGCCACTTTGATAGGCTGGATCTGGTTAGGGGAAGTCCCCGGTGGATTATCATTAATGGGTGGATTGATCGCTTTGTGCGGCGTATGGGTTGTGAATCGATCAAAATGAGCGCGGCGAAGTAACGGATCAATAAAAGTAGGGTGGATTAGGCGTTTTTTGCCGTAATCCACCAAGCTGCGATTGCTGTTTAAAATGGATTTGCTGGATCACAACCACTCAACCAACTGCGTCACCAACTCTTTCGGTGTGCTTGCCGTGTAATCTTTTTCAATCCGTAAACTCACCAACTTCTCCACTTCTTGCGCAAGATTTTTATTAAGTAAGCCCATAAAAGCAGGTGGTGCGACGAGAATAATGTCGCGGTAACGATGTTGATTGCGGGCACTTAATAAAAGCTGTGCTATTTGATGAGAAAATAATTCAGCTTCGTGTTGTTTGGGATCAGTTGCTTCCACAAAAGTTCCTTTCCCAAACCCGCCTTGTTTATCGGTGGTTAATTCTATATCTTTTTTGCGACTTTTACTGTGATGATGCTCACTGACATGAATAAGGTCATGAGCATCCGGCGAGCTATGTAATAATTTTGCTTTGTAAGCGGCAAAAATACGCGCCCTGCTTGAATCAGCGATGAGGACCCAGGTAAGATTATCCATAATTCCTCCTTAGAACCTATTCCTATTCTTTCATTGTACTGCGAAACTGATGCTGAGAATAAATAATTTCTGCAATACAGCAGGTTAATTTTTTTCCAGTAGGAATATGTAAAAATTCATTGGGCCCATGGGCATTAGCATGCGGGCCTAAGACGCCCGTGATAACAAATTGGGCTTCTGGAAAGCGCTTCCCGAGCATGCCCATGAAGGGAATCGTCCCGCCTTCACCCATGTATACGGCTTCTTTGCCGAAATAATGCTCTGATGCCTGATTTGTGGCCTTTTTTAACCAAAGTGCTTCGGTAGGAGCGTTCCATCCCGGCGCTGTCTTACTTGTCTCAAAAGTGACGCGCGCTTGATAAGGTGGATTTCTTTCCAACGTTGTTTTTAATACTTGCATGGCTTTTTCTGAATCACACGTAGGCGGGAGCCGCATGGATAAGGCGATAGAAAGACTGGGCAGTATCACATTACCGGCATTGACGAGTGAGGGTAATCCCGCCGCACCAATAATAGATAGAGCAGGGCGCCAGGTCCGATTTAATAATAACTCAGTGATATCTTTTGTAATCGGCTCGGCATTTTCCACAAAAGGACAATCATCGTACAAGTGTTTTCCCAATACTTCTGCCGTCAATCCAGCTTGCTGTATTCGTTCTGCTGGAATGTCGACAAATAAATCGGCCAACCGAATTTCCCCATTCGATTCATCTTCAATACGATCTAAAAGTTGGCGCAAAATTAAAAAACAAGATGGAACAATTCCACTTCCGACACCTGAGTGTATCCCTTGTTTTAAAATTTCAATATGCAAATTCCCTGACACTAAACCGCGCAGCGAGGTTGTCATCCAGAGTTGCTCGTAATTACCGCAACCGGAATCCAAGCATATAATAAGGCTGGGTTTTCCAATTCGGTCTTTTAATGTTTCGATGTAATAGGGCAAGTCATAGCTGCCACTCTCTTCACAAGCTTCAATTAAAATAATACAGCGCGCATGTGGCAAATTTTGCTCGCGTAATGATTTGATAGCAGCAAGCGATGCAAACGCAGAGTAACCATCATCCGCACTCCCTCGACCATATAATTTATCGCCTTTTAATACAGGTTTCCAAGGTCCTAAATCCGCATCCCAGCCCGTCATTTCAGGTTGCTTATCTAGATGCCCATATAGCAACACACAGTCATCCGTGCTGCCGGGTATTTCTATCAAAATAATCGGGGTACGCCCGGGTTGCTGAATGATTTCAAGCTGCATATTCTCAATTGATTGTTGACGACACCATGCGGTAATGACATGGACAGCTTGATTCATATAACCATTTTGCTGCCAATCGGGATCAAAAAGCGGAGATTTATTAGGAATCTGGATATAATCCATCAAAGTAGGGACAATCGACTCATCCCATAATTGATTCACAAAAGCAATATTGCGTTGACTGTCCATGTGTTAAGCTCTCATCAGAGGAATAGTGAAATAATACAAGGAAAGAGTGTGCTATGAAAAGAAAACCCTGGGGCTTTACGTTGGTTGAACTGCTGATCGTGATTGTTATCTTAATATTATTCGCAGCCATTGCGATTCCTAAATACAAAAATCTTTCGACTGATGCAAAAACCGCCGCCGTCAATAGCACTGCAGCCTTATTATCTTCCGCAAATGCGGTAAATTACACAATGCGTAAAGCGAATCCTGCAAAAGGAAACGCGATTACAAACTGTACGGATGTAGCGCTGATTCTGTTAGGAGGCTTACCCAAAGGGTATACGATTACGGCAGCCATTATTCCGTTAGATACGACAGTGAGTTGTACACTGAACGGCGCTCGCGCAACAGGGAGTTTTAGTGCGACGGGAATTAATTAGAGCATGAGTTTACTCTCTTCATCCTAAGAAAAGAGTAAACTCCGTTTTGCTTCAGCCAATTCTTCCAACAATCTCCAGGTATCTTCCCAAGAAATACACTCATCCGTAATGCTCTGCCCATAATTCAAATTTTTATCTTTTTCTAATTTTTGATTACCCGCAATTAAATTACTTTCTAACATCACTCCAAAAATTTGCTTAGAACCGGTTCGAATTTGTTCTGCAATATAACGCGCCACTTTAATTTGATTTTGCTGGTTTTTCCTGCTATTGCCATGACTACAATCAATCATAACGTGAGGCATCAAACCCGCTTGAGTGAGCATTTGTGTTGCCTGATGAATGGAGTGAATCGAATAGTTAGGTTGATCCTGTGCCCCACGTAAAATAATATGACAAGACGAATTCCCCGTCGTATTCACAATCACCGGGCTTCCCCTATTATCGATACTTAAATAATGATGTGCATGTCGTGTGGTTAAAGCCGCATCCACAGCAATTTGTATATTGCCATCTGTCGTATTTTTAAAACCCACGGGAGTTGGTAAATTCGATGCAATTGCGCGATGCAATTGGCTTTCTGTTGTTCGTGCACCGACCGCATTCCACGAAATTAAATCACTTAAATACTGCGGTACAATCGGATCTAAAAATTCAGTTGCTGCAGGGACACCTAATTCTGCTAAATCTAACAAAAATTGACGCGCTAATGTCAGGCCATGGTTGATATCAGCAGAACCATTCAAGTGAGGATCATTAATCAAACCTTTCCATCCTAGTGTCGTACGCGGCTTTTCAAAGTAAACACGCATAATGATAAAAAGTTCTTGGTTAAATTGTTCACAAGCAGAGCTTAATCGTTTTGCAAACTCATAAGCCCCTTGAGTATCATGAATCGAACAGGGACCGGTAATCACTAAAAGACGCTGATCTTGACCATGGATGATCTTACGGGCAATCTCTCTAAAACTGGCTATTCTTTTTTGTAAAGCAGGAGAAACACTAAACTTTGTAAGCAACAAAAAAGGGCTCATTAAAGGAGTATGTTTGAGCTTGAGTGATATCTCGTCTTCTAGCATAATTTTATGAGTCAACTAAATAAAGAATCAATGACGAATTATATTAAAGAGGAGCTTGTGTGCCAAACTATAACTCACTTCATTTAGTCGGATATGCCTCAGGCATCGCAGGCGCGGACCAAGCAGGAAGTGGAGAAGGCCCGCTTAAATTGCAACATTCATCTTATTTTTTAGCGCTAAACCAACAAGGCATCCCCTTAGCATGGGAAAAAATGATTCAACCTGAATCATCTTATTCTTCTATCTTGTCGCAAGTAACCAAAATGTGTCAGCAACTCGCAGACTCAACTGCTGCTTTGACAGCAAAAAAAGAACCTTTTCTTGTCTTGGGTGGCGATCACACATCGGCAATTGGTACATGGAGTGGGGTCGCACATGCAAAGCGCCCAGAGGGGCAGGTAGGATTAATTTGGATTGATGCGCATATGGATAGCCATACCCCTGAAACCACCGAGAGTGGAAACCTACATGGCATGCCTATGGCTTGTTTATTAGGCTATGGCGAGCGTTCTTTAACCCAATTATGCAATGACGTGCCAAAATTACAACCCGAAAATGTTTGCTTGATTGGTATTCGTAGTTATGAAAATAAAGAAGCAGAACTACTACAAAAACTAAAAGTAAAAATAATTTACATGGATGAAGTCAAGCAGCGTGGCATGACCGCAGTATTAGCGGATGCTATCAAAACGGTATCAGCACATACCGTCGGCTATGGAATTAGTATCGATATCGACAGCATGGATCCCAGCGACGCACCCGGTACAGGTGTCACCGAACCAGAGGGTATCTTTGCGGAAGATTTACGCAAAGCCTTAATCACTTGTGCAAATGATCCTCGGCGAATAGGGTTTGAAATTGCTGAATTTGATCCTTCACGAGACTCAGAACAAAAGACTGAGAAAATTATTGCCAAATTGGTATCGGCCTTGGTGCTTGGAAAATAAAAAGCCATTTTCTCAATAAAAACATGCAAGGATAAGAGTTTCCCCTTACTGCTCCACAAGATGGCGGATATGTTATGCTAATAAATATTCCCTTATGAAGGTAAACGAATGGAAGAAACTATCCACAAACTACTTGATTTTTGGTTCGGTGACTTAGGGCATGCTGATTTGCCTAATAGTGATCGTACCAACCTTTGGTTCGGTGAAAACGAAGAATTAAAATTAAATATGCTCAAGGTTTTTAAAAAAGAATATGATGATGCGATTGCTGGCCATTTGACGCAATGGGCTGATTCACCACGAGGCCGTTTGGCATTGATCATTTTGCTTGACCAATTTTCGCGCAGCCTGTATCGCAATTCTCCGGAAGCATTTGCCTTTGATACCGCAGCACAAGAACTCTGTTTGAAAGGATTAACAGAAAAAATGGATCAATCGTTGACATTAATTGAAAGGGTATTTTTTTATATGCCCTTAGTGCATGCAGAAAGCTCAGAACGACAAGAACAATCGATCCGTTTATTTCAAACTCTCGTTACGCTTTCAATGTCGGAAACGACGCAAGTTTATCAACTTTTTCTTGCTTATGCTTACGCCCATTTTCGCGTCATCAAAGAATTTGGTCGTTTTCCTCAACGCAATATTATTTTGAAGCGTAACTCGACAAAAGAAGAAATCGCCTTTTTAGAAAACACGTGATCATTTTGATTTCAGGGTTTTCCCTGGATTACACAAGGAGGTTTGCCCATATGATTTCCACGTTATTCTCTGTACAATCTTTAGATAACGTTTTGTTTGCAGTAGTAAAAGTCGCAAACAAAAACCCGATTTGTAAAAGGAAGTACCCCCCAATGGCATGGGTTTCTCAACTGTTTCGTATATTAACTGGAGGAAGTTATGAATAGGGCTCTAACAAGAATAGGCATATTGCTACTCAGCGTCAGCTTAATCAGCTGCTCTACGAACACCCAAAAACAAAATACCGGTATTGGTGTTGCAACAGGCGCAGTTGCCGGTGGTTTATTAGGTAGCTTGGTTGGTGGCGGCGCAGGTAAAGCCGTTGCAATCGGCGTAGGTGTGGTAGCTGGTGCGTTAGTGGGTGGGGCAGTTGGTCATAATATGGATAGCAGCGACCATGCAACACTTAACCAAGCTGTATCCACAGGACAACCCGCTTCTTGGCAAAACAGCAAAACAAATTCCAGCTATACCGTTGTTCCATCCAAACGCTATGTCACGGTCAATGGTAATCCTCATTGCCGTAACTACACCACGACCGCTGTTATTGATGGCAAAACCAGCAAAGTATCTGGGGTTGCATGTCTTCAATCCAATGGTACATGGAAAGCGATTCAATAATTTTTAGTTCATTTGTAAAAGCCCTGAGAATTCTCAGGGCTTTTTTTATCAATTATTTTTTCTTCAAAGCACTCATCAACGCACTGCCCATTGCAGATTCCATCGGTATATTTTTACTGGAAATGGTTTTAGTGATTGTTTTAGGCGAAGGCGAAGAAGAGGGCAGCGGTGTTTCTGCTAAACGCATGGTTAACTGAATGCGTTTTCGTTGCAAATCGACTTCCAGTACTTTCACTTTTACAATATCACCCACCTTGATAAACTCATGCGGATCTTTCACGAATCGATCAGCCAATGCAGACTTATGCACTAATCCATCTTGATGCACACCAATATCAACAAAGGCGCCAAAATTCGCCACGTTAGTCACCACACCTTCTAATATCATCCCTGCACGTAAATCTTTTAAATCTTCGATGCCTTCTTTAAAAGCCGCCGTCTTAAATTCGGGACGAGGATCTCTACCTGGCTTTTCGAGCTCGCGTAAAATATCAGTGACGGTTGGGATACCAAAATGTTCGTCGGTAAATTCCGCTGCATTGACACTTTTTAATAAACTGGTATTTCCCATGATTTCTTTTAAGGGTTTTTGTTGTTTTTTTAATAAACGCTCAACAACAGAATAAGCTTCTGGATGCACAGCCGATGCATCAAGAGGATTTTCTCCATTTACAATGCGTAAAAATCCAGCTGCTTGTTCAAATGCTTTTTCGCCTAATCTGGAAACTTTTTTCAACTGTTGGCGATTTTTAAATAAACCATTATCATTTCTAAATGCCACAATATTTTTGGCCACACTTTCATTAAGACCCGCGACACACGTTAGCAATGGAACAGAAGCCGTGTTCACATCAACGCCGACCGCATTGACGCAATCTTCCATCACAGCCTGCAACATCCGCGATAAACGAGATTGATTCACATCATGTTGGTATTGACCCACACCGATGGATTTGGGTTCGATTTTAACAAGTTCTGCTAAAGGATCTTGTAAACGACGCGCAATCGAAACAGCACCCCGATAAGACACATCCAATTCAGGAAATTCTTGTGCGGCTAATTCCGATGCGGAATAGACAGAAGCACCTGCTTCTGAAACAACGATGCTAGTAAATTGGAGATTAGGATGACGCTTTTTTAATTCAGAAACCAGCTTATCCGTTTCGCGTGAAGCCGTACCATTCCCAATACTGATAAGCTCAACCTGATAATGAGAACAATACTTAGCCAACGCTGCAATGGAAGCATCCCAATCATTGCGCGGCAAATGCGGAAAAATAGCCGTATGCAACATTAATTTTCCGGTATTATCAATCACCACCACTTTGACACCGGTGCGCAATCCCGGATCTAATCCCAATGTAACACGAGGGCCTGCGGGTGCTGCCATCAATAAATGTTTCAAGTTGTTAGCAAAAACTTTAATGGCTTCTTCTTCTGCATTTTCTCGCAAACGCATCATCAATTCTAACTCTAATTTTAAAAATAATTTAATTCGCCAGGTCCATGAGACAGTTTCCATCAGCCAGGTATCCGCAGGACGATTTTGATGACGAATACCAAATTGCGCTGCGATTTTACCTTGGCAAATTTGTTCTTCATCCGGTTGCAGCGTTAAATTAATCCGTAAAATTTCTTCGCGTTGTCCACGCAATAAAGCTAAGGCACGATGCGAGGGCGCTTTTTGAATGGCTTCTTGATAAGTAAAATAATCTGAAAATTTATTACCTTCTTGCTCTTTTCCTTTGATCACTTCGCTTTTTAAAATGCCATGCAACCAAAGATAATCGCGTAACTCACCCACTAGATCGGCGTTTTCTGCGAATAATTCCATTAGAATTTGTCGGGCACCGTCTAATGCATCCGCAATAGTTGCGACATTTTTTTCAGCATTAATAAAAGATTCTGCTAATTTTTCGGGATTTTGGGCGGGATTTTCCAATAACCCCATAGCCAATGGCTCAAGGCCGGCTTCTTTCGCAATTTGTGCTTTGGTGCGGCGTTTTGGTTTATACGGTAAATAAAGATCTTCTAAAGTGGCTTTGTTATCTGCAGCAAGAATGACCTGCTCTAATTCAGGCGTTAATTTATTTTGCTCAGTAATGCTTTTTAAAATAGTTTGTCGACGGTCTTCCATTTCACGCAAATAATGCAACCGCTCTTCTAATTGACGTAATTGCGTATCGCTTAATCCACCCGTCACTTCTTTACGATAACGTGAAATAAAGGGAACCGTTGCACCGCCGTCTAATAATTCGATAGCAGAATTCACTTGCTGCACTCCGACACTGAGTTCGGTAGCAATTTTATTTGTAATAGTCATCTCATCCTCGTGTTTTTTATTTGAGCTTCGATTAGAGGCTTGGCGGCAAAGCATGCCCACCAGACCCTAATCATACATGCGTTGGAATCACCAACTGATCTCCCACTTCCAAACTGTTATCACCCAACAAATTTGTTACCCTCACAGCAGCAGGCGTGGTATGAAATTTTTCAGCGATTTTTTCAATGGTATCGCCTAATCTAACCATATAAATCGTATCACCCGGCGATAGCGCATATGGCGGACTAGTCGTTTGCTTTTGTGAATGAGTCGGCACAATAATAGATTGTCCTGGATACAGTGGATTACTTTCCGTAACTTGATTAATGCTGGCTATTTTTTTGCTCTCCATATGAAAATGCGTCGCAATTTTATTAAGCGTATCTCCTTGTCTGACCATGTATAAAGTGTCTCCAGGCTGCAAGGAATATTTTTCCCGTGTATCATTCAACGCTTTTGCCATCACCATGGCTGTATCATCATTAAGAACCGTATTATCGAGTGGTTGCGCCATCATGCCTGAAAACGTTGGATTTGAAAAAGAAGGCGACGTTTTTTTCTTGCTCATTATTTTAAAGGGTTTCGCTGGTAAAGTCTCTCCATCCAAACTGCTTTCGGTTGCCTCTGCGTAAAAAGAAGCATGAGATAAATTTTTAGTAAATTGCTCTACATTTTCAATAGGAAGCACAATTTTATAAGGACCATTCGGATCCATTGCCGTGCGACTGTATCCCGAATTGAGTTGTTTTAATTCTTTTAAACTTAATCCTGCAAGAGAAGCAGCCTCTCTTAGATCAATTTGTGTGCCAATATCCACTTGGGCAAGATAGGGTGCATTAGGCACTTCGGGATATTCAATAGGGTATTGATCCGGATGGCTGATAATAATAGCTAATGCTAAGAGCTGGGGAACATAATCGCGCGTTTCTTGTGCAACAGGCAGCGACCAAAAGTCCGTATTTTCTCCTCTATTAATATTTTTTCGAATCGCAGCCAACACATTTCCTTCACCTGTATCGTAAGCCGCAATAGCCAATAACCAATTACCCTCAAAAAAACTTTGTAAATAAGCCAGGTGACTCAATGCTGCTTTCGTCGACGCAACGGCATCACGACGCCCGTCATACCAATTATTTTGTCGAATGCCATAACCCGATGCCGTAGCTGACATCATTTGCCACATGCCTGCCGCCCCAGATGACGCATTTAATGCGAAAGGATTATACGCACTTTCAATAATAGGCAATAACACCAATTCAGCGGGTAAATGTCTTTTTTTGGCTTGTTGTAAAATGAAATATAAATAAGGCGCTGCCCGTGTCATTGAACGTAATAAATAATCTTGATGATTTAAAAACCAATCAATTTTACTTTGCACCAACGGATTTTTTTCATAATGAGGCAGGGTAAATTGCTTACGCAATAAATTCCAAATGTTATCCGCATTGTGGTAGCGATAAATATCATTGGCCAAACTTTGTTTGCGCTCAGGATATAAATGCAAATTTTTTTGATAAACTTGAATACCTTCATTGTTAGAAACGGCAAAAATACAACCACTTAATAGCAAGCAGCACCATCCCGTCCATTTTTTCCTTAAGCCATTTCGCATTCTCATATCCCTAACTCACACTGACGCTAAATTTAATCTTTGCACTACAGGTGGGTCAAGGTATATTAAGATGCAATATTGGGTATGTGGTAGGGCAGGCCAAGCACAGCGTGCCGCGCCCCAAGAAAAGGAAAAACCCGTGGCTAAACTATACCGTGCCGCTCAACACTGGAATCGATGGCTAACCCAACCCCTTGGACGCAGTGTTATGCAAGCCGAAAAAAAAATTTTAGTAAAATACCTTGCCGCTCTTTCTGGTAAATATGGAATCTTAATTGGCGTTCCAGAACAGGGGGAGTTATTGAAAGCGAGCAAAATTTCACCTACCGTGCTGTTAACACCTATCATCCATAAAAATACTACCCTACAAACCATTGAAAGTGACCTGCATGAACTTCCCATTGCATCCGGTAGCGTAGATTTGGTTTGTTTACCGCATAGTTTAGAACATATGGATAATCCCCAACGTTTACTGGCAGAAGCCTGCAGAATTGTTAAGCCAGAAGGGCATATCGTTATTTTAGGTTTCAATCCCTGGAGCTTTTGGGGGTTAAAAAAATCCGTGACTCGGGATACGCATACACCTTGGAATCATCATTTTATCCAACTGCGTACTATTAAAAAATGGCTGCAACTAGCGGACTTTGAGTTGATCAAGCAAGATTTTATTTTATACAGACCTCCTTTTCACCATCCTTCTCTTCATCTTCAGCTCCGCTACTTGGACTGGTTAGCACGATTATGCTTTAAACCTTTTGGCGGTGTTTATATAGTAGTTGCCCAAGCAAAAGTCGTTCCTCTCACGCCCATACGCTTACGCTGGGAACAAACTTTTTCTAACATACGGATGACTATTCCTGGACCTTCTATGAGAAAATTCTAAATGAAACATATTGAAATTTTTACGGATGGCGCCTGTCGAGGCAATCCTGGCCCGGGAGGGTGGGGTGTTTTATTACGCTATGGCTCGCATGAAAAAACTTTTTTTGGCGCAGAACGTGACACTACCAATAATCGCATGGAATTAATGGCCGCAATTCAAGCATTAAAATTATTACGTGAGCCGTGTACTGTTGAGCTTTATACCGATTCCACTTATTTACAAAAAGGCATTACGGAGTGGCTCCCTAATTGGAAAAAACGCAATTGGAAAAAAGCGGACAACAAAGCAGTGAAAAATGCGGATTTATGGCAAACATTAGAAGAAAGTGCTAGCAAGCATGTGATTAGTTGGCATTGGGTGCAAGCGCACAATGGCCATCGTGAAAATGAATTAGCCGATAGTTTAGCCAATCAAGCTATCGATGAATTACTGGAGTCAAAAAAATAATGCGCCAAATTATTCTGGATACAGAAACAACGGGATTACACATCACAGAAGGACATCGTATTGTTGAAATTGGCTGTATCGAACTCATCAATCGTAAGTTTACGGGAGCACGTTATCATCAATATATCAATCCTGAACGCGAAATAGATGAGGGTGCGCTGGCTGTTCATGGCATTACACAAGACTTTTTACAAACAAAACCCGTTTTTCATCAAATCGTTGATGAATTTATGCAATTCATTTCGGGTGCCGAACTGATTATTCATAACGCGCCTTTTGATACGAGCTTTATTAATTATGAATTAAATTTAGTCAAACAAAAATGGAAGCCGCTGACGGATTATTGTCGCATTATCGATACGTTAGTTTTAGCGCGACAATTACATGTGGGACAACGAAACAGTCTAGATGCTTTATGCAAACGGTATAACGTCGATAATTCACGACGAGATTTGCACGGCGCATTAATGGATGCCCATCTTTTAGCGCAAGTTTATCTGGCAATGACAGGCGGTCAAGGTAGCTTATTTGATGATAGCCAGATGCCTGAAACCTCCGCCCAAGAGGAGGTTAACATTCAAACTATACGGACACAGGCAAAGAATTTGATTGTGGTGTCTGCGACAAGGGATGAATTAGCATTACATGAGCAAAAATTGCAGAAGATGGCAGAGAAGGGTAAGTGCATTTGGATTGAATAATATCCACTACCGTCGTTTCCGAATGCTTCAATACCCCGTCATCCCCGAGTGCTTTTGTCGAGGATCTCCTTATTAGTAAACAGATCCCCGACAAAAGCACTCGGGGATGACGGTATAGCAGGGTAAAGAAAGTAGGTAACAGAATAAAATTAATTACGATTATTCCCACTCAACGCACCCAATAACATCAATAAATTCTGAAACAACATTAAAATATCCAAAAATAAACTGATGGTTGCCATAATATAATTCGTTTCACCGTTATTAATAATGCGGCTCGTGTCGTACATCATGAGTGCAGCAGAAATAAATGTCATCAGCGTTGCAGTAGCCAGTTGTATCGCAGGCATTTTAAAAAAGAGATTAGCTAACGATGCAATGACACAAACAACCAAACCAATAGTAAGAAACTTGCCCCAGTGGCTCAGTTCTTTTTTACTAATCAAGATATAAGCTGAACCAATAAAAAATGTCAGCCCCGTGCCCCCTAACGCTGTTAAAATTAATTCTTCACCATTGCTAAAACCACGGATAAATTGATTAAGCATAGGCCCCATGGAATAACCCATACAACCGGTGAAAGCAAATACAGTTACAATTCCCCACACACTATTGCGTAATGCCGAAGTCACAAAAAGTAAGATAAAACCAACAATAAAAGCAACTATCGACGAACCAAACCCTACTTGGTTAGTCATGGCAAAACCTGCCATTAAAGCGCTGAATAGCAGCGTTAAGCTGAGCAATAAATAGGTATTTCGCAGTACGGAATGCGTGCTTAAAATCGATCCGCTGCGTCGCGTTACAGTCGTTTCGTTCATTGCCATGCTATTCTCCTAATAAATAATATTAATTATAACACAGAGCCCAAAAAACTTATTTGAAAACAATTAGCAGGTTAGCCTAAAAGCAAAAATCCCACTAAAGTTATTACTTCTTGGCAGAATAATACAACTGGCTTGGGGCGATTTACAATTAGTTTAGTGACTTAAAAAGCGGTATAAGATTTTTTAGTTGTATCAACATTCCAAAAAGCGTTAATATGTGTCGCTGCAAAAAATAAAACTATTCAATAGGGCTGTTGATACCAGCACCCGGCTTATTGAAAGACAATGAGCAGGGGCTATAAGTAGCCTTCGCAGTAATCAGGAGAGATGGCTGAGTGGTTGAAAGCGGCGGTCTTGAAAACCGTTGAGTCCTTACGGGCTCCGGGGGTTCGAATCCCTCTCTCTCCGCCAACGTTCTTATAACTCCCAGTCAACGTGTGTCATACTGGTATTTTCTTAGCAAACGTAGAGGTATAAGTTGATTAAAGTTCTTTTGGTTGATGATCATGAACTTGTGCGCATTGGCATCAAACGTTTGCTGCAAGATGTCAGCGGCATGAAAGTTGTCGGCGAAGCTGGCACAGGTGAAGAAGCCATTCGTCTCTCAAAGGAATTAATTCCTGACGTTGTTTTGATGGATGTCCAAATGCCTGGAATTGGTGGCTTGGAAGCGACACGCAAAATGATTCGTCATAACCCTGACCTAAAAGTTTTAGCACTGACCGTTTGCGATGATGAGCCATATCCATCTCGTTTGTTACAAGCTGGTGCTGCCGGTTACATTACCAAAGGCTGTGACCCCGATGAAATGATTCGTGCTGTCCGCACTGTCCATGCAGGCCAACGTTACATTAGCTCAGAGATCGCACAACAACTTGCTTTAAAACGCTTTACTAAAAACGAAGAATCCCCGCTTGATATTTTGTCTGAGCGTGAACTACAAATCATGTTAATGATTACAAGCGGTCAAAAAGTCCAAGAAATTTCCGATAAATTGTGCTTAAGCCCCAAAACAGTGAATAGCTATCGCTACCGTATTTTTGAAAAATTAAGCATTAATAGCGATGTCGAGTTAACCTTATTAGCTATTCGTTTAGGATTGGTTGAAGGACATAAGTCCTCAACAGAAGAATCATAATTGCCAATATGCAGCATGGGCACGGCACGCAGTCGTGCCTCTACAGACCTTTATTGCTATGGTTAACGTCAAATCTTTTTTAAGTCATGTCACCCATCAACCCGGCGTTTATCAAATGCTGGATGACAAAGGTCGTATTATCTATATTGGTAAAGCGCGCGATTTAAAAAAACGCTTAACGAGTTATTTTTCATCAACACAAAAAGACGTCAAAACCCATGCTTTAATGCAGCATGTAAAAAATATCGATATTACAGTCACTCATACCGAAAACGAAGCATTACTACTTGAATGTAATTTAATTAAAAAACATCGACCTCATTACAATGTCATCTTTCGCGACGACAAAAGCTATCCCTATATCTTAATTACTCATGACGCACCATATCCGCGCATTGGTTTTTATCGAGGAAATAAAAAAGAAGCAGGGCAGTATTTTGGCCCGTTTCCCCACGCCAAAGCCGTACGTGAAGCGATTAACTTAGTTGAAAAACTCTTTAAACTGCGAAATTGCAGCAACAGTTTTTTTGCAAACCGCAAACGTCCCTGCATGCAATATCAAATTGGGCGCTGCACCGGCCCCTGCGTTGGACTCGTCTCACCCGAAGAATATAAACAACAAGTGCGGCATGCCATTTTATTTCTACAAGGAAAAAATGATCAAGTCATCACTGAGTTGACTCGACAAATGGAAAACGCATCGAGCCAATTGCATTTTGAAACAGCAGCTGAATTACGTGATCAAATTGCGAAGTTACGGGAAGTGCAAGCGCGGCAATATGTGAGTGCAGAGCAAGGAGATGCTGATGTCATTGGCCTCGTATTACGAGCAGGCATTGCTTGTATTCAGTTACTGATTGTTCGCGGTGGAAGAATACTGGGAAG
This sequence comes from uncultured Coxiellaceae bacterium, assembly GCA_964612855.1. Taxonomy (GTDB): domain Bacteria; phylum Pseudomonadota; class Gammaproteobacteria; order DSM-16500; family DSM-16500; genus DATIJJ01. The sequence goes on along the minus strand of CAZTDR010000002.1, from coordinate 1,931 downwards.
TCGAGCTTATTTTCCAAATGTCCCACTTGGGGCTTTACAAGAAGAAATTTTAACTTCTTTCATTACTCAACATTACTTAAGCGTCAATCATAGTGCAGATGATATTCCAAAAGAAATTATCCTGGCAAGCGCCTTACCTGAGCAAGATTGGTTGGCCAATGTATTACGCGACCAGGCAAAACATAAAATCATTTTTTCAACCAATGTGCGTGGCGAGCGAAAAAAGTGGCTGGAAATGGCGATCAATAGCGCCACTCAATCGGTAGCTACCCAGCTAATCAATAAGGCAAACTTTCAAGAGCGCTTTACTGCATTACAGGAATTACTACCTGAAGCAACATCACTAAATTGGATAGAGTGCTTTGATATTAGCCATACGATGGGGGAGGCAACAGTGGGTTCCTGTGTTGTCTTTAATCGTGAAGGGCCGGTCAAAAATAGTTATCGCCGTTTCAACATTTCAGGCATCACTCCCGGTGACGATATTGCTGCCATGCATCAAGCGCTCATCCGTCGTTATAAACGATTGCAAGCAGAAACAGGAGAGTACCCCGATATACTCTTAATTGATGGCGGCATACCTCAGCTCAACGCAGCACAAAAAGCGCTGATTGAACTCCACATTAACTCTATTTTTTTGATTGGTGTTGCCAAAGGTGTTACCCGCAAACCGGGATTTGAAACACTGCATTTTATCGATCATTCTCCCATCCATTTAGCATCGGATTCACTTGCACTGCATCTTATTCAACAAATTCGTGACGAGGCGCACCGCTTTGCCATCACCGGCCACCGCTCACAACGTGATAAAAAGCGCGTGACATCTTGGCTTGAAACGATTCATGGCATTGGTGCAAAACGTCGTCGTGAATTATTAAATTATTTTGGCGGCCTGCAAGCATTACAACGCGCAAGCTTAGAGGAACTAGCGAAAGTGCCCGGTATTAACCAAGCACTCGCACAGCGAATTTTTGCAGCGATTCATCAAGCTTGATTTATCTTCTCAAAAAATGTAGGGTGGATTAGGTGCGTTTTTTGCACCGTAATCCACCACAGATTTCGCGGGTTACGGTAAAAAAAATTCACCCATCCACCTCACATTAAAACTAACTCTACGGTGCCAACATGCTCAATCTACCTAATATTCTTACCATTTTTCGGATATTAGTGATTCCTTTTTTGGTGGTTATCTTTTACCTGCCCGTTGCATGGGCTCACTTAGCTGCTGCTATTTTATTTTCGTTAGCTTGCATTACAGATTGGTTGGACGGCTATATTGCCCGTAGCTTTAAACTTTCGACTAAATTAGGCGCTTTCTTAGATCCTGTCGCCGATAAAATTATGGTTTCCGTCGTGCTGGTTTTATTGGTTGGCGAACCTCAATTTCAATTTATCAGTCTTCCTTGGGCGGTTTATGCCATTCCAACTGCCTGCATCACGGTTCCGGCTGCCATCATCGTCAGTCGCGAAATTATTGTGTCTGCCTTGCGTGAGTGGATGGCAGAAATTGGCAAACGAACGAGTGTTGCTGTTTCGCGTTTAGGTAAATTTAAAACAACCATACAAATGCTCGCCTTAATCGCCTTGTTATATTGTGATGCTGCAACGCCCGCACTGATTGTTATTGGCGGCTATATATTGTTATACATCTCTGCCGTGTTAACGATTTGGTCCATGGTGATTTATTTAAAAGCAGCGTGGCCGACCATGAGGGATGTATAGCATTGTAAACAGACCCTAATTCAAAAATATTTCTTTATTTCTCTTGACACAAGAAGGTCGTTCGATAGAATGGGCGCCTGTCAGTTAATGAAATAAAACTGAAAAAAAAAGCGGGAAGAGCTCAGTTGGTAGAGCACAACCCTGACCAGGAGGGGGTCGGGAGCTTGTCGTTTGCTGTCTTTTGCTGGGTTGAATAAGAGGTCGGGTAG
>CAZTDR010000001.1:14513-132664 GCA_964612855.1 uncultured Coxiellaceae bacterium | reverse complement strand
TCGGGGATCTGTCTACTAATAAGGAGATCCCCGATAGAAGCATTCGGGGATGACGAAGTTCGCATCTTGAGGTGTGATGAGTATATATCATAGATTATTTAAGAAGTGAATGATCCACGAACGCTATTGGGGATAACGAGCTTGGAAATTATTCCGCACTTACATGAATACTCTGCACTAAGTTTTCTGTAAAATCTTTAGCCACAACCGGATTGCTAAATAACTGGCCTTGCATCGTCATACAACCCAACTTGCGCAACGCATTTTTTTGATTGGAGTTTTCAACTCCTTCTGCAATGACTGTGGATTGCAAACTTTTTGCAAGCGCAATAATCAATTTTACGATGGCTTCACTCTCTTGGTTGGTGTCGATATCATAAACTAATGTACGATCTATTTTAAAAATATCAATGGGCAAACGCCGTAAGTGTTGCAACTGTAAATGACTCGCCCCAAAATTATTAATTGTGATCTGCACCCCCAACCGTTTTAACATGTGCAGCACTTTTTCGACCATATCAATTTTTGTTAACAAAGAAGACTCTGTTACTTCAAACACTAAATTATTGGGATCGAATTTAGTTTCCTGCAGGATAGCTGAAATTTTTTGAATAAAATGCGTATTCTCCAATTGTTTTAATGAAACCTGCATCGAAATAGCCTGTGGATGGAAATTATGTTGCTTCCAATTCATAAAATCTCGGCACGCATTTCGGAGCAACCATTCATAAATCGCAATCATATTATTATTTTTCTCAGCCAATCGCGAAAATTCTTCGAAGGTCACCAAGCCAAAATCGGGATGCTGCCATTCCAAAATTGCTTCCATACAGACAATTTTTTTCGTTTCAAGATCAATGCGTGGCAGATAAAGTATATTAAAATGTTGATAGCTAGTCTCATTATGCAAACTGGAACTTAAAATCAATTCGCGACGACTTAAATCATGCATTTCTTGCTGATAAAATTGATAGGTATTGCGGCCGCGCAATTTAGCTTGGCTTAAAGCAATGTCGGCATTTTTCAATAATATCTTGCCGTCATCTCCATCACCGGGGAAAACAGCAATACCAATACTTGCTGTTAAGTAAAGCTCTTGTTCTTGCTCCATAAAGGGTTGTGCAATGGCATCCAGTAAACGCTTGGCAATATAGGCTGCGGTTTCCGCTTTATTAATTTGCGAAAAAATAAAAACAAACTCGTCCCCCGCAAAACGACTCAACGTATCCACTTGACGCACACAGGTTTTGAGTCTTTCTGCCGTTTCTTTCAGTAAAAGATCGCCGATATCATAGCCTAGTGCATCATTCACAATCTTAAAACCATCTAAATCTAAAAACATGACACAGCAAGTTAATTGATGGCGACGACTTTGATGGATGGTCAAAGTTAAATGATCTTCAAATATTTTTCGGCTAGGTAATCCGGTCAAAGCATCTATCAATTCGCTCGAAGAAACCTGTTCTTTTAGTCTGGTTATTTCTTGGGTTAACTCTTGTCGTTGTTGGAGATTTTGTTCGAGCTCAGCATTTAGTGCGGAAGAAGTTTGCTTGAGTCGTTGAATCGAGTTAATGCAGCGCCATAAATAAAAACCAAGCGCAATAGTCACTGCAATGAGAATAAGTTGTAGTAGCATTAAAATGGTCTCCTTACCATAAAGGTAGACTTGGGGTGAAGCCCCACACGCGTACTAAATACAACCACCTCTTTTTTTTACTTATCCTTTAGCATATCACATGGACATAATTTAAGCGTAGCAGCTTGTTTAATAAGCTTAGCGCAATGAGAGAATTCCTAGCAAAATCCTTGTTTTTGTGTAGCATAAAGACGTTCCCGCAGCAGAAGCGCCTATAAATCAACTTTCCCAGTTTTCTGAATTTAATATATCTTTGGGTCGGACTTTGAGAAGAAATTGTCGAAAAGTATCAAACGCGTCGGCATCAAGCGGTACAGGTAAAGGCGATGCCTTAAAAACCGCAGCGCGCGCTGAGTTATCTAACCCACTATCACCACTGCTTTTTACAACTTGCACATCTAATACAGCGCCACCGGGTGCCACGCGAATCATTAATTCTGCAGATAAATTTTTATTAATTGTCGGTGGAAATACCCAATTTTGACTAATTGCCTGCAAAATAAGCGCTTTATATTTGTTGACCTCACCTTGCACTTGCTGTGTCCGTGCTCCTGCCATTCGCTTTTGTTCTTGCTGAATATCCTGTTGTAATGATTTAGCCGCAAGCTGTTTGAGATCTTTAGCAAATTCAGCAGCAACGTCTTTTTGTTTGATCTTTTTTTGCTGGCTAGATTGTTTCTTAATATCCGCTAATAATTGCTGAGCAATTTTATCTTGCTCCATTTTTTTCTCTTTTTTATTGTCTATAGCAATGGCTTGTTTCTTCGGCGGAATAGGTTTAGGTTGAATAGTGGGCTTTGCAGGTTCAGGTTTGGGTTGAATAGCGGGTTTTGCCGGTTCAGGTATAGGCAAAGGAGCCGGTTGCAACTTAGGTTGAAGCGGCACAGGTTTAGGCGTAAATACGGGTTTAGGGATAATTTTTTCTGGCTGGGGAATCACTTTTCGAGGCAATGGAGTTGAGGTGATCACGCGAGCGTTAATGACTTCTTTATTCTGATCGGCGTTTTGTAAAACGGGCATACGAGAGCTCCATTCAAAACTGCCGATTAACACGATGATAATAACAACATGTAACAACAACGAGAAAAAAAACGATGCTGGATAAGGTTTTCTTTCTATTACGCCTCTCATGTTTAATTCGCACCTTGTCCTGATTCTGTAGGTTGTTGCGTGATTAATCCGACACTTTTTGCACCGGCTTGTTGCAACAACACCATCGCTTCAACCACTTTGCCATAATTTGCATTTTTATCACCCCGCACCAATACAGGTCGTTGCTGTTCAATCGAATCCCCTGGCGATAATTGTTGGGTAACAAATGTCGTCAAGGCACGAACCGTAATAGGTTGGTTGGGTTTCGCTGAAATATTCAGATAATAATTACCTGCTGAATCCACTGTCACGATTAAAGGTTCTTTTTGATCGGGAGGGATCGCTTTGGATTCTGTTTGTGGTAAATCAATTTTGACACCTTGCGTCAGTAACGGTGTGGTAATCATAAAAATGACCAACAGCACTAACATAACGTCGATGAAGGGCACCAAATTAATTTCTGCCATGGGTCGTCGCCCACGGCGTGCACTGGAGTTAACATTCATTACAATTCTCCTTCATATAAGGTGGCACGGTGCTTTTTTTATTTATGAAACTACCATTTCAGCTGCGGCAGGATTATTCGTATTCATCAATGAGAGCTGCGCTTGTCTAAACAAAATATTGGAAAACTCTTCTTGAAAAACGTCAAACCGATTCAACAAACGATTGATGTCTGTCGTAAACCGATTATAAGCCACGACAGCTGGAATTGCGGCAAATAAACCCATCGCGGTTGCAATCAAGGCTTCAGCAATACCAGGTGCCACCATGGAAATTGTCGCCTGTTGCACATGGGCTAAGGTACGAAACGTTAACATGATGCCGCAAACGGTACCAAAAATACCAACAAATGGACTGGTCGATCCAACGGTGGCTAATGTGGGTAAATTCATTTCTAACTTGTCTTGCTCACGCATTTGCGCAACGTTCATGGCCCGCCGTGCGCTGGCTAAAATCGATTCTGCTGTCATGCCCGGTTGTTTATTTAATCGAAAATATTCACGAAATCCGGCTTGAAAGATAGCTTCCATCCCTTCCGTATCCACTTTACGTTTACTTTCCGCATACAGCTTGCCTAAATCACCCCCTGACCAAAAGAGATTTTCAAATTGCGTGGTGGTTTGGCTCACTGTTTTTAAATATCTGCTGCGTTGCAGAATATACGTCCAAGACAATATAGAAGCACCGATTAACAAGGCCATCACTAATTTGACTAAAATGCTGGCATTGATGAAATATGTCCAAAGAGAAGAATCGACTGTGACCATGTATACCTCTAATGAAGGAGTTGATGTAAAAAATCAGGCAGAACATGCGGCCGAAGGTTAGCATCCACACAAACTACCTTAATGACTGCCTTGCACAATATGATATCGCTTGAATCTAATCGTCGCAAATGCTGATCAAAGACCATACTAACTGCTTTTATTTCTTGAATACGGGTGACCACTTCCACTTTTTCATGTAATCGAGCTGGCTTTAAAAAATCCAATGTGGCACTGCGTATGACAAAAGCCAATTGCTGAGACTTTTGCCACTCCATACCCCAGCCGATTTGCTCGGCCCATTCCGAACGAGCCCGTTCGAAAAATTTAAGATAATTGGCATGGTAAACAATGCCGCCGTAATCGGTATCCTCGATATAAATTCGCAGGGGGTAAATGAACATGGACTACATATCCTCAAACAAACTCAAATTCTTTTGCTGTATTACTTTTTCCGGTACAGTCAATCCAAAATGTAAGTAAGCCTGCCGTGTCGCCATTCGTCCACGCGGTGTCCGTAGCATGAAGCCTTGTTGAATCAGGAATGGCTCAATCACATCTTCAATTGTACCGCGTTCTTCGCTAATCGCAGCAGCCAAACTATCGACTCCGACCGGGCCGCCACTAAAGCGATCAATCAGTGCAAGGAGTAATTTGCGGTCCATCATATCAAAGCCTTGATCATCCACATCCAATAAATCTAATGCGCGCTGAACCAACGGTTGGGTAATGGTGCCATTACCTTTTACTTGTGCATAATCACGCACCCGACGCAACAATCGATTCGCGATACGCGGCGTACCGCGAGACCGCCGTGCGACTTCTTTGGCAGCAGCTTCATCGATTGCCACTTGCAAAATCGTGGCCGAGCGCTCGACAATTTGCGTAAGCTCTGCCACTTGATAAAACTCCAAGCGTTGCACAATTCCAAAGCGATCGCGTAATGGCGACGTTAACAAACCCGCCCGAGTCGTTGCGCCAATTAGCGTGAAAGACGGTAAATCCAATTTAATTGAACGAGCCGACGGACCCTCACCAATCATGATATCCAACTGATAATCTTCCATCGCGGGATATAACACTTCTTCAACCACGGGACTTAAGCGATGAATTTCATCGATAAACAAGACTTCACGCTCTTGAAGATTTGTTAATAAGGCTGCCACATCACCCGGTCTTTCTAACACGGGCCCTGAAGTCTGGCGCAATCCCACTCCCATTTCATTTGCGATAATATTTGCTAATGTTGTTTTACCTAACCCCGGAGGACCAAAAATTAAAACATGATCAAGCGCATCATGACGTGCTCGAGCTGCCTGAATAAAAATATCCATTTGCTCTCGCACATTCACCTGGCCAATATAATCTTGCATATATTTAGGGCGAATAGCTCGATCGACTTGCTCTTGCTCGCTCGTGTGCGCTGAAATCATCCTGTCTGTCGTCATGTGACCATCTCCCTTAACGCTTTGCGTATAATTTCTTCGCTAGTCAATGCGCCATCATCTACTTTCGCGACAGCTCGGCTCGCCTCTTGTGGTTTATAACCCAGCGTAATCAAAGCAGATATCGCATCTTGCACGATGGTGTTACGCACGCCTCGCTCTGTAGTCGGTTTCAACAAACTCAGCTCCACAGGGGAGTGCTGCTGCCAAGTTGCCAATTTATCGCGCATTTCAATAATTAAACGCTCCGCCGTTTTTTTGCCCACCCCCGGCAAACGGACTAAACTGGCTGTATCGTTATGAATAACACACTGTACAAACTCATCCGAACTAATGCTGGATAAAATCGTCAAAGCAAGCTTAGGCCCGACTCCATTCACTTTTAATAAAGTGCGAAATAATAAACGTTCTTCCTGAGTAAAAAATCCATACAAATGCTGCGCATCTTCACGCACAACAAAATGCGTGGCTAATGTCACTTCCTGACCGATTTCAGGCAAGCGATAAAATGTGCTCATAGGCGCATCAATTTCGTAACCAATACCATTTACATCGACCAACAACTGCGGCGGCTGTTTTTCAAGAATAATACCGCGAATTAATCCTATCATGGGGGCTCCTTCGACGTTTTTTTCATTTATGCTGTAATGGCTGTTAAAAATCAACTTAAAACTGTGGTCATCCTCGAATGGGGGCAAAATTGCTGTCATCCTGTAATGTAAGCCCTTCGTCATCCCCGAATGCTTTTATCGGGGATCTGTTAACCTATGAGGAGAACCCCGATAAAAGCATTCGGGGATGACGTAAGGGGCTTAAACTATTTTTTTACTGCTTAAGCGGTAAAAAAATGAGGAGTAAGCATTTATACGCTTAAAAGTTGTTTAAAATACTTATTTTTACCGCTATAGCAGTATTTTTATCAAATTTAACCTTAAAAACCCTCCAATAATCCTTCCATTCCAACTTTTTTACTGCTATAACAGTAAATATGACGACTTCTAATGAAATAGCCATCATCATTCGTGATTGCCGCAAACAAAGCGGTCTTTCTCGATTGGAATTAGCCAAAATTGCAGGTGTTGGCAAAACAGCCATATTTGATATCGAAAAAGGCAAAGAAACCGTGCAATTAAATACTCTTTTAAAGATACTAAATGTACTCAACATCCAAATTCATTTAACAACGCCATTCATGAAAATTAATTTATGAGAAAAGCTCGAATATATGTTCATCATGTTGAAGCTGGCCTATTAGAAGAAACGACCGATGGAGTGCCGCTTTATCGGTTTACTTATGCCAATGATTATCAAGGCGCACCGGTTTCACTGACGATGCCTTTAGAAAAAAAATGCTATGAATTTAAAACATTTCCTCCTTTTTTTGAAGGTTTATTACCAGAAGGGATGATGCTAGAAGCATTATTACGTAAATATAAACTGGATAAAAATGATTATTTTGGCCAATTACTCAAAGTCGGTCACGATGTGGTGGGTGCCGTGACTATCGAGGAATGAGAATGAAGCGTTGCCCCATTACCTATGACATCCTACTTCCAGGCCAGAATTATTCCGTGCGTGGCCTAAAATTACTTTCTCCCCAATTAAAAAATCTGGCGCCACTTAACTTAAGTGCAGACGAACAACGTAAAGAAGCCATTGCGCGCGTTGGAAAAATGTCTGTTCAAGGCGTACAGATGAAATTAAGCGCCCAATTAAAAATTAAAGAAGAACATTTTTCAATTGTTGATCAATACGGCCACTACATTTTAAAACCACAAAGTGAGCTTTATTCTGAATTACCCGAAAACGAAGCGCTCACCATGTCACTTGCAGCAACCATAGGACTTGAAGTGCCTGTACATGGTTTAGTGTACTCAAAAGACGGCAGCATGACTTACTTTGTTAAACGCTTTGATCGCAGTGGGCGTAACAAAAAATTAGCGCTGGAAGATTTTACGCAACTATTAGGCGAAAAACGGGACAAAAAATATGACAGCTCGATGGAAAAAGTCATTACGGTAATCGAAAAATTTTGTTCGTTTCCGAAAATTGAACTCATAAAATTATTTAAACTCACTTTATTTAATTTTTTAGTGGGGAATGAGGACGCTCATTTAAAAAACTTTTCTCTTATTACGCGCGATCAAAAAAACATGCTCTCCCCTGTTTATGATTTAATTAATTCGAGCATCGCATTACAAGAACACAGTGAAGAAATAGCACTACCCCTAAATGGCAAAAAAAGGAATTTAACAAAAAACGATTTTTTAAATTATTTTGGTGTTTCGCGCTTAAAATTAAACCAAGCTGTTATCCAAGATGTTTTACTACAAATTGAACAAGCCTTACCTAAGTGGCGTCACTTAATTGAAATCAGCTTCTTATCTAAGGCCATGAAACAAAATTATCTTTCGCTGCTAAATGAGAGATGCGAACGTCTGGGTTTACCAACTATCCCTTCGGCTGATAGTTACGCCAACTAGAACGTTTTTTTTGCGACGGAACAAGTTGAGAAATTTTATTTGTCGCAAAACGCGTGTGGGCGTGGCATAAAGCAATAGCCAAGGCATCAGCGGCGTCAGCTTGTAAATCATGGGAAATATTTAATAAGCGTTTTACCATATGTTGCACTTGCGTTTTGGCCGCAGCGCCATAACCCACTACGGATTGTTTAACTTGGCGCGCAGAATATTCGGCAACCATCATATTAAGTGCCACAATCGCAGCGCCTCGAGCCTGGCCTAATTTAAGTGCAGAACCTGGGTTTTGATGCATGAAAACTTGTTCAATCGCCGCTTCCTGGGGTTGATATAACTGGATAATAGCTTGAATGCCCGTGAAAATTTTTTGTAGTCGTTCGGAAAAAGCATAAGTCGCGAGATTAAGACAACCGCTATCGAGATAACGGCTTTGATTTCCGTGCCATTGAATGACGCCATAGCCGGTGAGACGTGAGCCTGGGTCGATGCCGATGATGATCATGGATTCCCCATACCGTCATCCCCGAATGCTTTTGTCGGGGATCTCCTATTAGTAAACAGATCCCCGACAAAAGCACTCGGGGATGACATTTTATTCCAACTCTGCCAATACATTTTCTGGAATATCTGCATTGGAATAAACTTCCTGTACATCATCCAATTCTTCCAACATTTCTGTTAACCGTAATAATTTTTCAGCGATTTCTTTATCAGTAATCGACACATTCGTCGCTGCAATCATTGAAATTTCAGCATAGGCTGGCTGAAAGCCCATGCCAATGATGGCATCTTTAATTGCATGAAAAGCATCTGGCGAGGTCATCACTTCAATACTTTTATCTTCATTCACAATGACATCTTCGGCATTTTGTTCGAGCGCCAATTCCATAATACGCTCTTCATCAACACCGGGTGCAAAAGTAATTTGTCCGAGTTTATTAAATAGATAAGACACGGAACCATCTGTTCCCAGATTTCCGCCGCATTTGGTAAAAGCATGACGCACATCCGCAACGGTACGATTCCGATTATTAGTCATACAGTCGACCATGACAGCGATCCCGCCAGGGCCATAACCTTCATAACGCACTTCTTCAACATCATTTCCTTCCAATCCACCCGCACCACGCTTAATCGCGCGATCAATCACATCACGTGACATGTTAGCGCCAAATGCTTTGTCCATGGCTGCACGCAATCGGGGATTACTATCGGCATCGCCACCACCCAGTTTAGCAGAAACGGTAACTTCACGAATTAATTTGGTATACAGCTTACCTTTAACGGAATCTTGTTTTGCTTTGTGGCGCTTGATATTCGCCCATTTGCTGTGGCCTGCCATCAATAATTCTCCAGTGTGGGTGGTGGGCAAATTTAAGTAATAACCGCTTTCTTTTCATCCGTCATTTCTTTACGAACCCGAATACCCAATTCAATCAATTGCGCTGGATCAACGGGCGCAGGCGCATCCGTAAGTGGACAACTTGCTGTTTGCGTTTTCGGAAATGCAATCACATCACGAATCGAATCTGAGCCCGTCATCCACATGGCTAAACGATCGATCCCCAAGGCAATTCCACCATGCGGCGGGCAACCAAACTTAAGCGCTGTTAATAAATGACCAAATTTTAATTGCGCTTCTTCGGGCGAAATATTCAATGTATTAAACACGGCCATCTGCATATCAGATGAATTAATACGAATAGAGCCCCCACCAATTTCCGTGCCATTAATGACCATATCATAAGCCCGCGCCAGAATTTTCTCAGGTTCATGCGCTAATTCACTGATATCATTAATTTTCGGTGCAGTGAAAGGATGATGGCATGCGGATAATCGCCCTTCTCCTTTTTCAAACATAGGGAAATCAACTACCCATAAGGCGCGCCAATTTTTTTCTACTAAACCACGATCATGACCCAACTTAACGCGCAATGCGCCTAATGCATCATTGACCACCTGCGCCTTATCCGCGCCGAAGAAAATAATATCACCGACTTTCGCTTTAGTGCGCTCAATAATCGTCTTAATTACCTCTTCTGGCAGAAACTTCAAAATGGGCGATTGCAAACCATCCGCATTGAATTTGATATAAGCCAATCCTTTTGCCCCGAACATAGCGGCATAATGAGTATAATCATCAATTTCTTTACGACTCAATTCGGCACCACCCGGCACATGCAACGCCGTGACGCGTCCGTGCAGATCATTCGCCGGACCGGAAAAAACTTTAAATTCAACATTGCGCATTAAATCATTAATGTCCACTAACTCGAGAGGAATACGCAAATCGGGTTTGTCAGAACCATAACGTGTCATCGCTTCGGCATAACTCATGCGCGGAAATGGGTCGGGCAAATCGACATTTAATAATTCTTTGAACAAGCCGCGCATCATTTTTTCCATGATGTGCTGAATCTCGTCTTCATTTAAAAAAGAAGTTTCCACATCGAGCTGCGTGAATTCGGGTTGACGATCAGCGCGCAAATCTTCATCACGAAAACACCGCACAATCTGATAATAACGATCCATGCCCGCCATCATTAATAATTGCTTAAACACTTGCGGAGATTGCGGTAATGCAAAAAAACTACCGGGTTTGGTCCGACTGGGTACCAAATAATCTCGCGCACCTTCAGGTGTGGCTTTGGTCAAAAACGGGGTTTCGATATCCATAAATCCGGCTTCATCCATATAACGCCGAATATAGCGCGTGATGGCAGCACGGGTTTTCATTTTTTGCAACATGTCGGGACGACGTAAATCCAGATAACGGTATTTTAAGCGCGCTTCTTCGCCTACATCATGGTATTCATCGATCGGAAATGGCGTCGGTTCTGCACGATTTAACACCGTTAAAGTTAAACCATCTATTTCGATTTCACCGGTTTTTAATTCTTTGTTAACCGTACCTTCAGGACGACGGCGCACGTGACCCTTTACTTGTAAAACATATTCATTACGAACAGATTCCGCAATGCGAAACGCTTCTGCATTAGCGGGCGCAATAACCACTTGGACCAGGCCCTCACGATCGCGTAAATCCAAAAAAATAACCCCGCCATGGTCGCGACGGCGGTGTACCCACCCGGCTAACTGCACTTCTTTATCTAATAATTCGGCTGTAACTTGACCACAATAATGACTACGCATAATGTTATTGACCCTTCTCGATTGTTGCTGTTTCTGTTACGACATGATTGGCAGGCTGCACGACACCCAGCGAAATAACGAATTTCAAGGCTTGATCCACCCCCATATTTAATTCAATGGTATTTTTTCGGGGCACCATCAATAAAAACCCTGACGTGGGATTGGGCGTGGTGGGAACATACAAACTGATCATTTGCTCTTCATTTAACTTTTGCAGGACTTCAATGGCCGCATCGCCCGTTTGAAAAGCAATGGTCCAAGTACCCGCACGCGGATATTCTACTAAAAAGACTTTCCGAAAAGATTGGCCGCCGGGTGTAAACAAGGTCTGGGTAATTTGCTTGACCCCCATGTAAACAGTCCTAACAATTGGAATACGACTTATAAACCGATCCCCCATGGCAACGAGCCGACTACCAAAAAAATTCGCCGCGAGCAACCCGGTTAAAAAAATGATTAGGAGGGTAATGACGACACCAATCCCGGGAATATGGAATCCAATGAGTGCATCGGGTTGATAGGGTTTGGGTAACAACAAGAGTGTGTAACTTAATATATCAACTAGAAATTTTATCGCGAGTATCGTTACCCAAATAGGTAACCAGACTAACAAGCCTGAAATAAAATAACGGCGGATCGATGACATCATACTTAACCCTCTTTTCCAGATGTTCCTGAAGTAGAATCCGTTTTGGTTTCGTGGCTAGCCTTGCTTTCTCCTGAGGTCGAGCTCTCTTTCGCAACCGGTTTCCCTTTATTGCGAAAATCTGTCGCATACCACCCCGTCCCTTTTAATTGAAAACCCGCCGCTGAAATCAATTTCTGCAAAGCGTCTTTTTCACATTGGGGACATTTTTTTAAAGGCGCCTCGGAAATTTTCTGAATAGTTTCCAGTTGATGTCCGCATGCGGTGCATTGATATTCGTAAATTGGCATAAGTCAGAACATCCTAAACGTTTAGCTGATAAAAATGCTGTATTTTAACAGGAATAGGGAGAAAGGCGAGCAGGATTAAGCAATCGCTGATTAGTTTATCTCTCCCCCCTCTTCGGGCTATAATACCCCCTCTCCTCCCACGCTTTTGGTGGGAGGAGAGGGGGGCCCATAAGTGGCAATTTTTAGAGGGGCCTTAATCCATCGCGTCGGGTAAATATCCGTTTGTTTGCATTTCCCATAACTTGGCGAAATTACCATTTAAGTTTAACAGCTCTTCCTGGGTTCCATCTTCAACAATCTTTCCCTTTTGGAACACCAGGATTCTGTCCATATCCGCAAGGGTTGATAGTCGATGCGCGATAACAATGGTGGTGCGATTTTGCATGACAGTATGCAAACTTTCTTGAATTAATTTTTCTGTGACCGTATCTAACGATGAGGTAGCTTCATCCAAAATTAAAATCGGTGCATTTTTTAAAATGGCACGCGCAATTGAGATACGCTGACGTTGCCCGCCCGATAATTTAATACCCCGCTCACCCACCATCGTTGAAAAACCATTTTCTAGTTTTTCGATGAACTCTAAACAATGCGCTATTCTTGCCGCTTCCATCACTTCTTCATCCGTTGCGGTTAATCTGCCATAACGAATATTTTCGAGCAAGCTACGATGAAACAAGGTGGGATCTTGTGGAATCATCGCAATTTGTTCGCGCAAAGAATCTTGGGTGACTTTTGCAATGTCTTGCCCATCAATCAAAATTCGTCCTGAATTTAGATCATAAAATCGCAAAATTAAATTTACAAAGGTGGACTTTCCCGAACCCGAAAAACCCACGAGCCCCACCCGTTGCCCACCTGGAATGGTGACATTCAAATTTGGAAAAACTATTCGTTTTTTTTGATAACCGAAAACGACATTATCAAATTGAATTGTGCCTTCTGTCACTTGCAGTTTAGCAGCGGCAGGCGCATCGATAATGTCATGTCCTTTAATAATTAAATGTAGCGCATTATTCACCGTACCTAATTCACGCGCAAAGATACTCATTTGAAAACTGACAAACCAAATCCATCCCAGCAACCAAAATATTTGCATTCCAATTTGGGTAAAATCACCAATCGTAATCAGTTGATGTGACCAATAATAAAGTAACAAAAACACAATGCTAAAAATCATCAATAAACCACTGAGGCCCAATAGAGAACGATTAATTTCCATCATCGTCATTGCTTTACGGGCTTTTTTGATTTCTTCTTTTTGATAATTTTGCAGATAATGTGTTTCATATTGACCGCGAGCGAATAAACGCATATTGGAAACATTACTAAAAACATCTCCAATTTTGCCGCTCAGCACTGAAATAGCATCTGAATGCTGCTCCCATAACACGTGCCCGTATTGTAAGAACAAAAAAGTTAACCCTAAATGTAGGCATAACCAAATAAACACAGTGATGGCAAATAAAGGCTTAATAAACCACATCATGATGAGTACAAATAAGGAGCCAACCATCGAAGTGAGAAAACTAAAACAAAAAATTTCGAAAATATTTTGGCAACTGGTGGGAAGATCAGCTAATTTTTTGGCAATGTTTCCCGCAAAATGGTTCGAAAAATACTCATGGGAATGCGATTTCACATAATTGAATACGGATTGACGAATATTGGCTCGAAAAGTGGGAAAAGCATACACACACGTAAAACCTTGCGTGCGCAAACAAATCTCAGTCACCCCCCAAAATAAAACTAACCAGATCAACACACTCCATACCGATGAATAAATTTCATGCGGGGCACCTTGAAAATGTTGCACCTTATTGACGATTAATTTTAAAAAATAAGGAAAAATAGCATCATTAATTGCCCAAAGAATGGCCGTGCCTATAATCACAGCAAAACTTAAGCGTTGACGCCGAATAAAATACAGAATAAACGGTAAAGCTGATTTAGGTAGATTCATAACTCACCTAGCGGTGGGCACACTACATTTGGTCTGTTATCATAGCAAACATCCATTTAACAGGCAAACGAGACTCCACCATGCAAAAAACCATTTTAATTACCGGATGTTCCAGCGGCATTGGTTTGTGTGCTGCACAAACACTCCATGAAAAAGGTTATCGTGTCTTTGCAACCGCCCGTAAAGCCGAAGATGTAGCTAAATTAGCCGCATTAGGTTTGGAAAGTGTACAGATGGATGTGAACGATTCCGCATCCATACACAAAGGGCTAGCACAAGTATTAGAAAAAACCGGCGGCACATTAGATGCATTATTCAATAATGCAGGTTTCGTTGAAGCGGGTGCCGTAGAAGATTTATCACGGGATATGATGCGCGCGCAATTTGAAACGAATGTATTCGGTGCCATGGAATTGACCAACCTGGTTATTCCTATCATGCGTAAACAAGGCCATGGTCGGATCATCCAAAACACGTCAATTTTAGGCATTGTGCCCATGCCCTTTCGAGGCGCTTATAATGCATCGAAATTTGCATTAGAAGGGTTCACTCTCACCTTACGTCAAGAATTAAGCGGCACACCTATTTTTGTTTCAGCCATTGCTCCGGGCCCCATCAAAAGCGACTTACGAAAAAACGCGCTCCTCCATTATGAAAAAAATCTTCGTGAAAAAGAGTCTATTCATCACGCACTGTATTTAAAAATGGAAAAATATTTTTTTCGATTGCCGACCAGTGAAAAACGCTTTGCGGAAGGTCCTGAAGCCGTGGTCGAAAAATTGCTGCAAGCACTGGAAAGCAAAAAGCCAAAAACGCATTACTATGTGACTTTTCCCGCCCACTTATTTGCATTTTTGCGTCGATTATTGCCAGATTCTGCTTTGAATGCACTGATGGTTAAAATCAATCATGGGGAAATGAGTTAATGACAAAAATATTAGTTTTATATTACAGCCGATATGGTTCTGTTAAACAAATGGCGCAATACATCGCTCGCGGAGTTGAATCTGTTGCAGGAGCCGAAGCATGTATTCGGACAGTGCCCGCCGTGTCACCCAACAATGAAGCAACTGAGCCCAGTATTCCAGAAAACGGGGCGATCTATGCCACGTTAGACGATTTAAAAGAGTGTGATGGTCTTGCACTCGGCAGCCCCACGCGCTTTGGTAATATGGCTGCCCCTTTAAAATATTTTTTAGATGGCACCAGCAGTTTGTGGTTATCGGGCGCGCTCGTCAATAAACCTGCCGCCGTATTTAGCTCAACTGCCAGCTTGCATGGCGGACAAGAAATGACATTGATGACGATGATGATACCGTTGTTACATTTAGGTTATGTCACCTTAGGAATTCCTTACATAGAACCGGATTTAAACACCACTCACAGCGGAGGAACGCCGTACGGTGCAACACATTGGACGGGATCGGAAGGCAAAAATCCTATCACGGATGAAGAGCAACGATTATGTTTTGCGTTAGGAAAAAGATTAGCGGAAGTGGCTCGGAAATTAAAATAATGCAAACTATAAAAACCTCTTGTAGGCGCGGACCCATGTGTCCGCCCGGACTTTATAATGAAGGCCGCCGGGCGGACACATGGGACCGCCCCTACAAAAGCGTTCACAATGGGTTTACCCTAATTGAACTCATGATCACCGTTGCCCTCATCGGTATCTTATCCATGATCGCACTCCCCATTTATTCAAACCACCTCGTTCATGCAAAACGCCTGCAAGCAGAAGTAGCACTCATCCAACTCGCTAATGCACTAGAAAATTATTTTCTTGTCCATCATACCTATGAAAAAGCCACATTAGCTCAACTCGCTCTTTCCGACAAAGTCGCAAACGTAGCTTATGAATTACAAATTACATCAGCCGATAATCAAAACTACCAACTGACGGCCATTCCACGAGGCAAGCAAGCACAAAAAGACACTGCTTGCGCGGCCTTACTTTTAAATTCTGCTGGCATAAAAACCATCACTGGCACAGGGGATTCCATGCAATGCTGGCAGTAAATCCTTTCATTTTGGCGGATGGTCGATGGTCTGGTTTGCATGGGATTGGACGTTTCTCGACTGAAGTCTTATCGCGCTTACAACACACCGATGTTTTTTATGAAGGCCCAAAACCACTTTCCATTAAAAATTTAATTTGGCAACATCAAAAATTACGTCGCTGTCAAAACAACCACTCCGTTTTTTTTACCCCCGGCTTTAATCCTGTGCTGCATTCTCCGATGCCATTTGTATTAACCATCCATGATTTAATTCATTTATTCGCCCCCGGAAACGGGCAGTTTTCCAAAAAAATATATTATCAATTACTGCTAAAACCGTCAGTCAAACAAGCTGAAAAAATTTTTACCGTATCAGAGTACTCTAAACAAACCATCATAGAATGGGCATCTATTTCACCTGAGAAAATTAGTAATGTGAGCTGCGGTGTCAGCCACTATATGATACCTATAGGTACAAAATATCAACCGGGTTTTCCTTATTTGCTGCATGTTGGAAACGCAGAAAAAATTCATAAAAATATTCCTCGTTTGCTGCTTGCATTCGCGCATAGCAAAATAGAACCTCAGCTCAAGTTAATTTTTACCAACGATCTTTCTGCTGAATCATTGCAAATTATTCGTCAATATCAGCTAGATGAACGTATTTTGATTGAAAAAAATCTTTCTGAAGAAAAACTGGCGAACTATTATCGTGGCGCTCACGCTGTTGTTTTTCCTTCGCAATACGAAGGGTTTGGTTTACCGGTTTTAGAAGGTATGGCATGTGGTGTGCCTGTTTTAACATCGAATGTCACCTCATTACCAGAAGTGGCAGGCGATGCGGCTTTATTGGTTGATCCTTTCTCGGTTGACGCCATAGCAGCTGGCATGGAAAAAATCGTGAGTGATACGGAATTAAGAGCATCACTAATAGAACGTGGCTTGGCACGTGCGAGTTTATTTTCGTGGGATAAAACGACAGCCAAGATACAAACGATATTAAATAAAATAGAATAGCTCTTAGACGCTGCTATGGTGGATTACGACGCGAAAAGCGCGTCTAATCCACCCTACGAATAAACTATATTTAAAAAAACGTAGGGGGGATTAGAGCGCTTTTCGCGTCGTAATCCACCAATTAGGCCCCGCTAATTCTCCCCACAAGTTAATTTTTTCTCCCAATCCATCCTTGCTCGACCCGATTTATTTACCACCACCAACCAAACTGACTCCGGCATTTTTGGCAAACAAAACCAAAACGTTCCGTTTTGCATGTTAAGCAATCCATCCGGCAAAAATTCCAATGCTTGTTGATTCAATGGAAAAGAACGCCAATACAATTGGCCTTCCCATGTAACAGCAGAAAATGTGCGAATAATTTGTGTAGTCGTTTTTAGTATAAAACCGTTTTGCCAATGATCGGCAACAGGCAATAGAAAAACAGGTTCTTGACGCACAATAGCTTCGCTACGCGCTAAATCAATCGCATTGAAAAGTTGTGCGCTTAGACTATTAGCTCTGGATTTTTGCCATAAGTGCGTGATCCCGGGGAGACTGATCATGGATAAAATAGCGATGAGACTGATAACGAGTAACAGTTCAATCAAGGTGAAAGCGCGAGAGTGACTCATGGAAGTATGCTCTTGTAGGGACGGACCTATGTGTCCGCTCTGACTTTAGGGGCTGTTTAAAATTCGCTGGAATGAATTGATTAATGAGAGTAAGTTTGCTACACCTACAATATAATCACAAAAAAATTAGGAGAAGCTTATGTTAACAACAAGAGGAGAAAAGATTTCGGATCGAAAAATGGATCGCTTGGCTGATGCTATAAATAACGATGATTTTCCTCTCTTTAAAAACTTGGTTGACGATTATTCGATAGATATAACCACATTGGGTGATCATCCCAAAATTAAGAATAAAACTGGGCTGTGTAGCAAATACATAGACTTTTTCATATATCGTGTTCCTTTGTCAGCCAGGGAAGTTCGATCGGCAATTAAAAAGAAACGAGAACAATTGATAAAAGATTCGGAAGCAAATAGCGTACAAACTAGAGAAATAGCCAAAAGAATGCTAGAGCTTAAGCCTAACATACAGGCCCTAGAGGCGCAGCATTTTTCCCGTGATCAAAAAGAACTCCTTTGGCTCCGCGAAACTTATAATAAGTACGAGATTGCAAAAAAAGAATTGCTAGGAAAGCTCACACCTTCAGAAGTAGAAAAATTGGCTCCATTTAAACCTTTGGTGGAAGAGTGTAATGCTATGCAAGACAAGTCTTTTAGCCTCGTTTTTTTTAATGTAGAAATAATGGCTAAGCAAGAACTATATATAAAAACATACAGAGAAATCGATAATGATTTTTTGCAGGACACCGTATCAGCAAGGCAATCTGATAACGAAGAGAGTGAACAAAAAGCGCAGCCTATTAGTGATTTAATACCGCCTTCCAATGCGATTACATTATCTGCGAGCTTACCTAGACGAGACCCTCTTCCCGTCATTGCAGAAGTTCCGCCTCTTCATACGTTGGCTATTCAATCGACTCTGATCCCCCCTACTCAACCAGTAACGGCAAGTACGCCTGCCACGCCTGAGGATCTACGCGGTCAAGAAAGGACATCTTTATTACCTAATTTAACAGAGAGCGCTAATAGTAACGCAGTGTTAGAAGAAGTCTGGAATAAAGAATTAAAAATCACATCATCGAAAGAGTTGAAGGTAGAGGAATTTACAGATTACTTAAAACGGCGGGAAACAAATCAACAGGTTGCTTCAAATGGCATGATAACGCAAATTTTAAAGCTAAGCGCTAACACTGGTCTGCCAACGGATAATAAAATACAAGACAGTCCTTCAGAAGTAATTGATGACGAGAGAACTGATGTGCTTTCTCAACCGTCTCTAGCCCAAAAGGATCTTGAAATCGTAAGAAACACGATATCATCCAGCACCTTGAAAGAGCATGGAATGTTTAGCAAAGATAGAGGTGCTGCAACTCCTATCTACCCAGCAGGACCAGTTAAAATCCAGCTGCCTTCAAGTGCTTCCTCTGCAACCAGTCAGCCTACTGCCACATCGATATCCCATGCGTACACCCCAAAAGTATCTTTAGATAACACTCGAGATAAACGTCCCTCTTTACTACCACTTAAAGCAATAAGAATAAATGATGCCATAAGAAGTCGCATATAAGACATTCAGACATTCTGCTGCACCTCATAAACATCTTCGTTAACCAACTCCCTCTTTTTAAAAGAGAGGGAGCTGGGGAAGATGTCAGCGCCGCTAAATCTCATTCAATCCTGGTGGTATAGTTCTTCAGATAATTATTTTGGATTTTAACATGACAGATTACTGTCAGATCAAGGTGTTTTGATTGAACAAAAAAGCAGGAATAGCAGGGCTATTTCAAGTTTTTGTGATTGAAAAACACCTTGAGATGGCAGTAAGATGGCGTGTTAAAATCCAAAATAATTATCTGAAGGACTATAGGACGCCTTCCCGGCTCCATGCGGGTAAATTTATTTGCCTGCCGGACGCATATGAGGAAATAAAATCACATCGCGAATCGAAGATGAATTGGTAAATAGCATAACGAGACGATCAATTCCAATGCCCTCACCTGCCGTCGGCGGCATGCCATATTCTAAAGCGGTGATGTAATCTTCATCATAAGGCATTGCTTCTTCATCGCCCGCTTCTTTTTCCGCCACTTGCATGCGAAATCGTTTTGCTTGATCATCCGCATCGTTCAATTCAGAAAAACCATTGGCTATTTCTCGGCCCGCGATAAACATTTCAAAACGATCTGTCACAAAAGGATTTTGATCATTACATCGCGCCAAGGGGGACGTTTCTGCCGGATATTCTGTAATAAATGTCGGTTGAATCAATTGAGTTTCTACTGTTTTTTCAAAAATTTCGACCTGAATTTTACCTAATCCATAATTTTCTTTCACTGGGATACCTAATTCACGCGCTGTTTTTATAGCAGCAGCTAATGTATCGATATCACTTGCTTTCAGCTTAGGATTAAAATGCAAAATCGATTCGAACAACGTGATGCGCAGGAACGGTTGATTCAAGTCAAACGTACAGTCTTGGTAAGTGATGCTCGTCGTTTGCAAAAGGGTTTGCGCCAATTGACGCAGTAATTCCTCGGTGAGATCCATCAAATCACGATAATCTGCATAAGCTTGATAAAACTCCAACATCGTAAATTCTGGATTATGACGTGTGGACAAACCTTCATTACGGAAATTTCGGTTGATTTCAAACACACGCTCAAAGCCACCTACGACCAATCGCTTCAAATAAAGCTCAGGGGCAATGCGCAAATAGAGAGGCAAATCCAGTGCATTATGATGGGTTTTGAAAGGACGCGCAGCCGCCCCACCGGCCAGCACTTGCATCATAGGGGTTTCTACTTCGAGGAAATTGCGTGCTTTTAAAAATTGACGGATGCCATCCACAATTTGGGTGCGAAGTATAAACGTTTCACGTGCTGTTTCATTCACTAATAAATCCAAATAGCGTTGGCGATAACGGGATTCTTGATCAGCCAATCCATGATATTTATCGGGCAATGGTCGTAACGACTTGGTAAGCAATTCAATTTTTTTGACACGAACAGACAATTCGCCGGTTTTCGTTTTAAATAGTTTTCCCGCGACCCCCACAATATCGCCCAAATCCCAATGTAAAAAGGCTGCGTAGGCTTCCGGTAGGATTTCATCTTGCCGGATATACAATTGAATTTTTCCCGACATATCTTGAAGGTGCACAAAACTCGCTTTACCCATTAAACGTCGGGTCATCATACGGCCCGCGATTTTTACTTCAACTGGCTCTGCCTCTAACTCCGCTTCATTTTTTTCGCCATAAGCGGCGAGCAAATCAGCAGCCAAGGCATCGCGAATAAATCCATTGGGATAGGCATTTCCCTGTTGACGCAATTCTTCCAATTTAGTGCGGCGCTGGGCAATGAGTTCATTAGTATCGACGATTACATTTTCTTGTTCTTGCTGAGTCATAGTCATAATCCACTTAATAAGCTAGCTTCAATAAATTTATCTAAATCACCATCCAATACGGCTTGCGTATTGGCCACTTCAACCCCAGTGCGCAAATCTTTTATGCGTGACATATCCAATACATACGAACGAATTTGGCTGCCCCAGGTGACATCCATTTTCCCGGCTTCCAATTCATCTTGTTTCGCCCGCTTTTTTTGTAACTCTAACTCATATAATTTTGCGCGCAATTGCTTCATGGCTGTCGCACGATTCTTGTGTTGCGAACGATCCGATTGGCATTGCACCACAGTATTGGTCGGAATATGCGTCAGACGAATCGCTGAATCCGTACGGTTAACGTGTTGGCCGCCTGCTCCACTCGCTCGATACGTATCGACACGCAGGTCAGCAGGATTGATGTCAATTTCGATTTTATCGTCAATTTCAGGGGAAACGAAGATAGAGGCAAACGAAGTATGCCGTTTATTATTCGAATCAAAGGGCGATTTGCGGACCAGCCGATGTACGCCTGTTTCCGTACGTAGCCAACCATAGGCGTAAGGGCCGCTAAATTTGATCGTCGCGCTTTTTATTCCAACCACTTCTCCTGCTGAGGCTTCAATCAATTCAACTTGAAACCCATGTTGCTCACCCCAACGCAAATACATGCGCAATAACATATTCGCCCAATCTTGGGCTTCCGTGCCACCGGAACCGGATTGAACGTCCATATAGGCCGAATTACCATCCATTTCACCGGAAAACATGCGTTGAAACTCAAGCTGTTCGATTTTTTTGATCAATTGATCCAAGTCTTGCAAAACCAGATCGGCCGATTCAGTATCGTTTTCTTGTACGGCCAAATCAAACAATTCTGCCGTATCTTTTAACCCGGTTTCTAAAAATTGAATGCCGCTCACAACGTCGTCAAGCTGGGCACGTTCTCGACCCAGATTTTGGGCTTTTTCTGGATTATTCCAAATGGTTGGGGCTTCTAGTTCACGCTCAACTTCTTGTAAACGCTCACGCTTTTGCTCGATGTCAAAGATACCTCCGAATTTCATCGAGGCGTTTGGCTAAATCTTTGAGACGAATATGTACGGATGTTACTTCAATCATGGGAGCTCTCTAAGGAATTTCTGTTAGCAGAATGGTAAAGGATTAACGCGAGATTGGCTAGTATATACTCGCCGCACTTGAAATCACGGGTTTTAAAACATCATCTTACAGCGATCTTGCCATTCAATTTCAACAAAAAATGCTCGAAATAGCGAGCTATTCCTCCGCTTTTTCATTGAAATTGAATGGCAATATCTTGCAATCTGATATTTTTAAAACCCGCGATCTCAAGTGCGGCGAGTATATATGGTGAATTACGGTGCAAAAAACGCACCTAATCCGCCCTACATTTTGTAGTAATAGTATTGGGCCGTAAATGCAAATGCACGCTTTTGTAGGGTGGATTAGCTGCGCTTTTCGCGGCGTAATCCACCTTTCAGCGATATAGCTAGCTAATTAACTAACCAAATAAACAATCAAAAGAACCACACTCGTCACCGCTAAAATCGGATGCCCTACCGCAATCATCTTCGGCACCGGTTTACCATTGATATCCAATGTAAACATCGTCAAACCACCCAACGCAGCCAAGATAAACAACACTAGACTCGTGATGAGTAATGGCGCAGTATGTCCCAACGCAATGTAGACAATAAAAATTATTAGTGCTATCCCCGCAACACTTCCATGCATAAATACAATGGGCTTAGGGGTGGGTTGATTTCGTAAAATAGCAGCTAATAAAAATGAACCGAGAAACGCAGCAATTAAAAAAAAGATCACAGCAATAACAAGCATATCAATCTCCATATAAAGTAGGTGTTCCTATGCAAACTGGCTTAGTTTATGATCCGCGATTTTTATTACATAAAACAGCGGATAGCCCCGAGTGTCCAGAGAGAGTAGAGGTTATTTTAAAAAAATTACAGCAAGATGCCGCTGTATGGGACAACCTCCTTCATCTCACGCCGCGCCCTGCTACTGTTAAAGATATTGTACTTTGCCATAGTAACGCCTTACTGGATCAAATTAAAGTGCTTTGCCCCAAAGAGCCTGAGCAGTATTACTTACTTGACAGTGACACGCTTCTTTCACAACATTCTTACGAAGTCGCATTACTCGCCGCTGGCGCCGCATTGCCAGCCATCGATAACATACTTGCAAAAAAAATCCGTAATGCATTTTGCTTAATCCGTCCGCCCGGCCATCACGCAACACCTACGCAAGCCATGGGCTTTTGCTTGTTTAACAATGCCGCCATCGCTGCACGTTATATTCAACTACACCATCACTTAAAAAATATTTTGATTATTGACTGGGATGTGCATCACGGTAACGGCACTCAAGATATTTTTTATGCTGATCCTTCCGTTTTTTATTTTTCACTGCATGAATCTCCTTTTTACCCAGGAACGGGAAGTGCAAGTGAAATAGGTGCCGAGAAAGGAATAGGTTATACACTCAACATCCCGTTGCCTGCTGGCTGTCCTGCCACATTTCATCGACAACAATTTAGTGCTGGATTACAAAGAATTGAAACTATCTTCCAACCGGATTTTATTATTATTTCTGCGGGATTTGATGCAAGGCAAGGTGATCCGTTAGCCGATTTACAATTAACAGCATCTGATTATGCGGCCATGACCCGAGAAGTGATGCAGTTGGCTGACAAATACTGTGAAGGACGAATCGTTTCTGTATTGGAAGGCGGTTATGTATCTGAGACGTTAGGCGAGGCCGTGCATGCACACGTGGAAAGCTTGCTTTCTTAATTTTAATCACTGACTTTTCGTGCCCGAGCCCGTGTGCGTGCCCGCGCCCGTCTTTCTCTTTGCAGAAACCACTAAGTTTTTTCTTTAGCCATTTTAGTCAGCATGGCAACAATGCTAGTTAGCAGTCCTCTGCCCTTTAAATAATAAGCTTCTGTAATAATCTGAAGACGCTGACAAATATCAAATACCCGCACATTCTTCAGAAAAGGTGGAAGCTTAATCGGTTTGTCGAGGAAAAGACGGGCGCGGGCACGCACACGGGCTCGGGCACGAAAAGTCAGTGACTTACGCAACAACACCGAATATCGGAATGCCAAAACTGCTTCTTTAAAAACACTATCTACGAGGAACGAAGAGAGTAACTACATGCTACACGAGCCCGCGATAGACCGCACGACCAACGGGAGGAGAAGGCGTTAAGTCTGGGTATATTAAGATCTACTCTCTTCCAGGAAGTTGAGGAGAGGCGATACTTTTAAAAACACCGATGAGACAAAACAGGAAATTCCTCCCGTAATTGATGCAAATAATTCAAATCGATTTGCGCTACCACAACCCCCTCCCCTTCAGGCAAACTGGCTTTCACGATACCCCAGGGGTCAACAATCATGCTATGACCATACGTTTTACGGCCACTTTGATGTGTGCCGGTTTGGGCGGCGGCGATTAAGTAAATTTGATTTTCAATGGCACGGACTAAGGTATCCCAATGTACGACACCGGTGGTATAGGTGAAAGCGGCGGGTAATACGACGAGTTCAACTTGTTGTTGGCTCATTGCACGGAAAAATTCTGGGAAGCGGATATCATAACAAACTGCTAAACCCAGCCTGCCAAATAAAACATGGCGTCAATAACCTCATTATACATTCCTATTTAAAAAATGCTAAATGAGGTTACATCGTTTCCGTTTCTTGACATCGTTTGCACCGTTTCTGCAGGATTTGATGCAAGGCAAGGTGATCTGTTAGCCGATTTACAATTAACGGCATCTAATTATGCGGCCATGACCCGAGAAGTGATGCAGTTGGCTGACAATTATTGTGAAGGTCGAGTCGTTTCTTTAGTGGAGGGGGATTATGTATTTGAGACGTTAGGCGAGGCCGTGCATGCGCACGTGGAAAGTTTGCTTTCTTGAACCTTAATCGGAATGGTGGACACTGCGCTTTGTCCACCCTACATTCTTTATTTCACAATGCTCAGCCATCTATGGGTGTTCGACACTAGAGATAGTATTTCGATTATAAACATGACAATATGCGAATGGCCTATCGTATTAGATAAAATAATTCAATTAATTGCAATTTATCAAGAAACTTGGAATTTAGTTAACAACTCTTCTAGAACTTTTCTAATTATTTTTTCATAAAGATCTGCTCTCACAGATCGGTGTATATCAATAATTTTTTTTGACAGAGCAATTGATGGGCTAGGATTATGTCCAGCTGCAATTTCGTAAATAACATCTTCTGGAGTTTGCGTGTAATACGCTATCCCCGACAAAGAATATTCTTCTGTTATTAAAATATCATTAATTATGTAACGCATAAAATTACTATCTATCATTGCAATCTCCATATCACAATCAAATTTCATTAAACGAAAATATCCTTCATGTTGAGTTTTAATAATATTTTTAACTTCGTCACAAGTGCGAACAAAAATCTCAGCTTCTAAAAGTGTTTTTTCATGTTTTGATAAAACAAGCGAATCTATTTTGAATACTTGACGTAACATTTCTTCACCAGTAGCCACTTTTTTCTCCTACGCATATAAAGCTAAATAATTTCAAATTAAATATATTCGAAATGAATATATTATTCGTAATCCATGCATGTCAACAAAAAAGTGTTTTTAATGGATTATCGCTTCGAAAATAATACTACTAGCAAAGAATGACTCTTATTTGTTTATTTTATATAAACATATGAGCAGCATTTAACGCCTGCGATTTAAAATTACTTTGATTAGTGGGCGAAAAATTATATACTCAATAAATTCAAAATGAATATAAGTGAAAACATGAGTAACAATATTGCAAATCGACTGAAATATGCTCGCATTAAAGCAGGTTTTAAGTCTGCACGAGCTTTTGCCCATCAAAATCGCATACCTTATGTCACTTATTCACAACATGAGGCCGGGAAAAGAGGGTTAAGTCCGGAAATTATAATAAAATATTCTTGCCACTTGAGAGTTAACTCAGCATGGTTACTCACTGGCCAAGATGACACACAAGATACTTATGCTTCAAAATCAGACAAAGAAAATGAGAATTACCAAACAGTAAGTCCACCAGAAATTAATGCGAATTTGCTAGGAGACATCTTTGCTGAAGTTAATAATCTGCTTACATCATTAAATATTAACATGCCAGATAAAAACAAGATCCAACTTTCTGTTGAGCTTTATCAAGCATTACTATCAAAACAGAATGGCATTTATTCAAAATTTGACATATTGAAACATGTAGTTGACGCAGTAAAAAAAATTAATCTTTATAGCGTTGCTTAGCTTCTGTTTCACCATTATCACAAGGAGATTTTTACAGTGTTGTTGAGGAAAAATGCTAATGTTATTATGGATAAAATTTACGAAGAATCAATGATAAGTTTTTTTAAGCGCTGGATAAAAAGTTACTGCAATATCGACTGCTTTGCCATTTTAGTTATCTTACCTGATCATGACATGCTTCATCTTTCCACCCATCCTACCTTGACCCAAGTCTACAGCGATAACCATTATGGCTTAGTTGATCAACCCACCAACCAAAAAATATATCTTAACTTTTCATTTTACCCATGGCGATTACCTAACCCCACAAAAAAACAATTAGAAATTCATTCTATCAGAGAGAAGATTTTTAACCTGAATGCGGGAACAAATTTTGTTAGAAAAATTCAAACCATTCAAGGGGAATTCTGCATTATTTATTGCTGCTCTACGCATAATAAAGACCCTTTAAATTATTTCAAATTTGCAGCGAATGCAAATGCTATTTTTGAAATCGGGGATTTTGCCTATAACTCATTGCTTCCCATTTTCCAAGAAAATTGCTCTAAGTTTAAGATTCCTAATATAGATAATTTTTCAGAAATTAACTGTGAAAACATTACGGCACTAATCAATAACTACACCTTGATAGAAAAGTTTTCAGATAGAATTATCATGTTTGCTGAGAAATCCCCTATCATAGATAAAGCTGATTATAATTTTAAAAAACAGTTGAAACTTGTAGCAAAAAACAAAATTCATGTGAATGCAAATAGCAAGAATGCCGAACAACCATCACTATATTTAGTAAAATAATTTTATATGCTACTCACTCCCTACAAATTAAACTCTGCTATTACACTAAAAAATAGAATCATTATGGCGCCTATGACCCGCCGACACGCCAATGCTAACCATATACCTACAGAAATAATGGCCTACTACTACACAAGAAGAGCAAACGCAGGCTTGATTGTGACAGAAGGGACTTTGATTAGTAAAGATGCTCTGGGTTATGGCAATGTACCTGGAATTTATACGCAAGAACAAATCGATGCATGGCACAATATTACTAAAAGTGTACATCGTGCAAATGGTCTTATTTTTTTACAACTCTGGCATTGTGGCAGGGTGTCACATCCCCACTTTCATCAAAATCGATTACCTATTTCATCCTCAGCAACACTAATGTCTTCTGCTCTAGGGAACAGTGGTTTTATTTGCAATCAATCCAGAGCAGTAACGTTTCACGAAATTCAAAATTTAATTGCAGATTATGCACACGCAGCAAAAAACGCGATAAATGCAGGTTTCGATGGTATTGAAATTCATGGTGCTAATGGTTACCTAATCGATCAATTTCTTCATTACTGATCAAATCACAGCCAGGACGAATATGGCGGTACAGCAGAAAAAATGGCGCGTTTTTGTTTAGAGGTAGTTCATGCTTGCGCAGAAGTTATCGGAAAGGAACGCGTGGGGATTCGACTTTCTCCTGGCGGACATATGGCAGAAATTATCACTGATCCTCGCGATAAATACGTTTTTTCTTATTTATTGGATCAGCTATCCAAATTAGCTATGGCTTATGTTCATGTTGGCAATTTTAATGATAATGATGCGGTTATTTTTCCAGAACTCGACAATAAAACGATGACGGATTTTGTGCGTTCACGGTTTCGCGGGACATTAATTGCTGCTGGTGGGTATGATGATCAATCAGCGAATTTAAAAATTAAAGATAAACATTTTGATTTGATTGCTTTTGGCCGTCCGTTTATTGCTAATCCTGATTTGATTAAAATAATAGAAAAAAATTTATTATGGGGTGGTTATGACGTAAAAATGTTGGCTACGTTATATTAAGATCTACTCTCTTCCAGGAAGTTGAGGAGGGGCGATACTTCTAAAAACATCGATGCGACAAAACCGGAAATTCCTCCCGTAATTGATACAAATATTTCAAATCGATTTCGGCTACCACAAACCCCTCCCCTTCCGGCAAACTGGCTTTCACGATGCCCCATGGATCAACAATCATGCTATGGCCATAGGTTTTACGGCCATTTTTGTGTGCGCCAGTTTGGGCGGCGGCGATTAGGTAAATTTGATTTTCAATGGCGCGGGCACGGACTAAGGTATCCCAATGTACGGCGCCGGTGGTATAGGTGAACGCGGCGGGTAATACCACGAGTTCAACTTGTTGTTGGCTCATTGCACGGAAAAATTCTGGGAAGCGGATATCATAGCAAACTGCCAAACCCAGCCTGCCAAACGGGGTGGGAATGACTGTGATTTCCTTGCCAGGAAAAGTTGTTTTGGATTCCTGGTATGTTTCGCGTGTGGCATGAATGTTCACGTCAAATAAATGTATTTTATCGTACCGTGCGGCGACTTCGCCTTGATCGTTGAATAGGAGGCTCGTAGCATGCACTTTTTCGGGAGCATCTGGCACTAAAAGTGGAATCGTGCCACCGACTAACCAGATATGATGCTTGATCGCTTGTTCACGCAAAAAATCTTGAATCACACCCTGGCCAAACGTTTCACGTACTTTGACTTTATCGAGTTGATCCACACCCATGATGGCAAACATTTCGGGTAATACCACTAATTTTGCGTCTGCATTGACTGCTTCAGTAATATATTTTTCTGCTTGCGCGAGATTTTCATTAATATTTGCGTTTGATGTCATTTGAATAGCGGCAATACACGAATTCATGCTGGCTAATCCTTTACTGCGTTTATAATGGCTTGACGCACCGCTTCGGCGGCCATGCTGCCGACGATCATTTCCACTCCCGGATGATCGCCTAATGACGTACAAAAAATAATATCACCGTCTGCACGTGTAAAGACCGGCGAAATGGCACGCGCCATACCTGTCATTGCAACTTTGCTAATTCGTTTTAATTCACTTTTGGAAAATTTTGCGTTAGTAAAAACAGCAACGAGTGTTGTATTGGCTAAATCCGTTTCGATAGCTTGATGGCCGGTTAATAAATACTGTTCACAATTGGCAAATGTACCATCAGCAAAACGCGCACCGGCTATGATATCGGAACCATCACGCACATCCCCGACACTGTTAACGAGCGCATAAGCCAAAACGGTAACACCATTTTTTAAAGTGAGCTCTGAAAAACCGATACCGCCTCTCATGCGTGCAGCTTCAGGAATCAGCTTACCGACTGAGGCGCCAGTACCTGCGCCAACACGACCTTGAAGAGGATTATTTTCCCTGGCGTTGAGACAGGCTTGATAACCTTCTTCGGCGGTGGGAGGTTGACTGGATTTCACCGCCAAATCATAAATACCCGCCACAGGCACAATGGGCACCGGACCCGCATGGGTTTGATAGCCACGACCTTGCTCTTGAAACCAACGCAACACACCCGCGACTGCATTTAATCCAAACGCACTGCCGCCTGTGAAAGCCAAGCCATCGATAAAAGGAACGTTAGCATCGAGTTCTAGAACATGTAATTCATGGCTCGCCGGTGATGCGCCGCATAAAGAATACGCGGTGGGAGCGGGACGATCGAATAAAAAAACAGAAACGCCCGTGGCGTGGGCTTCATTGGTCGCATGGCCGATTTTGAGATATTGCATAGTGATCCTTGGACTGACTTACATTTCCAACCTTATTCCTAAGGAGAAAGCTAAGTTGGAGGAGTAAAAAGGTAGTTATTCTATCTTGCGCTACCCTAATTATTTGATACTCTTGTGCAGATGAAACGTTATTTTAATACAATTATTATAATCTTAGCTTATTTTCTGCTCTGCTCACAGGTTTACGCTGCACCTCCCAGTGTACAGCTTAAAATCCTGGGTGTTTCGGATGCTGCGCGTCAAAATATTGAAGCGCGCTTGGCTGTATTACAAACATCTTACGGACACGATAGCTTATCACCCGCGGAAGTTCATGATTTTTTTAAAAAATCGCCGGAAAACATTCTCAAAGCACTCGAACCCTTCGGTTATTTCAAAGCGCGCGTGACCGCTCAACAACTCATTTATCGTGATGGGCAATGGGTGGCTTATTTTTTAATTACACCCGGGCCTACCTTGCCCATCACCCACGTTGATTTAGCCCTCACCGGGCCTGGAGAAAATAATCCGGAATTGCAAAAATGGATAGCGAATTTCCCTTTAAAAGTAGGCCAACCTTTCCAAACGGAAACTTATAACAAAGCTAAGAATGATTTATTTCAAACAGCCAATGATCAAGGTTATTTGGAAGCTCGCTTGACAAGCAATCAAATTCGCATTGATTTACGCGCTTATACTGCAGTCGTGATCATCCATTTAAACACGGGCCCGCGTTTTTATTTTGGCTCAGTGAAGTTTAACCAAACGGCTTTTTCAGAGGCTTTTTTACAACGCTTTGTGACTTTTAATGCAGGCGAACCTTTTTCCAGCAAAACATTATTAGACTTTCAGCAAGATTTAAACAAAAGCCGCTATTTTCAGCAAGTCATTGTAACGCCTGCATTAAACCATCCAGAAGGTGATCGCGTCCCCGTTGATGTTGATCTCACCGTGCCTAAAGCCAAACAATACAACTTAGGCCTCGGTTATGGCACATTTACCGGGCCGCGAGTCACATTAGGGGCGGATTTTCGTCGCATAGGCCACGAAGGTCAGCACTTAACAACTCAAATTAAGTGGTCTTCGGTATTAAGCGGAATCGCAGCAAAATATTTTATTCCCGGCAAAAACCCGCTCACCGATCAGTATGCAATTAGCGCGGATGCACAAAAATTTCTGCCGAAAAATGGAGACAGTTTTTCAGAAAAATTTTCAGGCAGTTATATAAAAACATTACATGAATGGCAACATACCTTTAGCTTGAACTATTTGATTGAACGCTTTCAAGTGGAAAAAGATCCCTCTGAAGTCAGCCGTATTTTTTATCCGAGCTACACCCTTTCTCGCATTAAAGTGGATAATGTAATTAATCCTCGCAATGGCACGACGTTTAATTTTAATGTGCAGGGTGCCAGTGAACATATCTTATCTGCCACTAATTTCATTCAATCCGAAGTGAAAGGAAAATATATTTTTAGCCCGACAGAATATAGTCGCGTTATTATGCGGGCAGATTTAGGTTATACCGTCGTCAATGATTTGGCACGCTTACCCCTCACCTTACGTTTCTTTGCCGGTGGCATAAATAGCATCCGTGGTTATGATTTTAGTAGTATTGGGCCCGGTCGTTATTTGGAAACAGCGAGTGTCGAAGTACAGCATCGTATTTATGGTGATTTTAGCGGTGCACTTTTTTATGACGCAGGTACAGCGACGGATCATTTTAACGATGTCTTTTTTCGCGGTGAAGGCGTCGGTGTGATTTATAATTCTATCATCGGTCCGGTGCAACTTTATGTAGCGCGGGCCATGAGCAAACCGGGGAAACCACTTAACGTTCAATTTAGCATAGGGCCCGACTTTTGATTAAATGGATTGTCAGTCATTTTTTTCTATTTTGTCTGCTTGTACTGGGCGGCGTGTTTTATTATCTCGGTATGACGCAGGCGGGCTTGCAAACGGATATAGAACTCGCTAAACGATTTTTGCCAGGCAACCTCACCATCGCACAAATTGATGGAAAATTATTTTCCCAATTTGAATTACGCGGTATTTCATATCAAAGTGAAACGGAAGCTATCCAAATTAAGTCTCTCGCTATTGCGTGGAACCCTGCTGGATTGTTATTGCATAAGTTAATGTTTCGTTCCATCGTAATGAGTGATGCGATTATTATCATTAAAAAACTCGACACGCATTCATCCAATCATTCTTTCTCGTTTCCTTACCTAAAAGATATCACCTTCACTCAAGCGGCCTTTCATCGCATTTCCTTGCAAATCCTTAACACAAAAATTGATATTGATGGCACGTTGCAAAAAGACTGGGACTTGCGCTGGAAAGCGCTGATTCCGCAACTCGACTCTTTGTTACCAGGCAGCAAAGGTTCACTCGTAAGTGAGGGTCACATCACGGGGCCATTTTTGACACCGCGACTCAAAGCTACCTTACAAGGGAAAAATCTCGTCTATGATGAACAAAAAATTGAGCGCTTAAACCTCGATTTCAATCTTATTGCAGAACCTAAAATTAATTCTTCCATTACATTGTCAGCCTCGGGACTTTCCTTGAATGGCTCTGTTTTGAAAAAACTAAATGCTTCCATCGTGGGCAATGTGATACGCGAAAATAACCTGTTTAAAGCGCAATTTTCTGCAACCTTAACGGATTTAACTTTTCTCGCTGATCTTTTTAAAGAACTTAAGGAGCCTCGTGGTACGTTGCAGATGACTATTTTCCTGCAAGGCCCACTTAATCAGCCTCACATGAGAGGCTCTTTTAGTTTGATCAATGGCAACGTACGCTTACCGTCACTGGGAATCACCCTGGAACAGATACAACTACAGGGCGCGAGCACGTCTGAAAAAAGATTGGATTTTACTGGTCAATTTCGTTCAGGTAATGGCAAAGGAGAGACACGAGGTTCCGTTGATTTAAACAACCCTGATTATCCGCTGTCGTTGCAAGTAACCGGCAAAGAATTACAAGCCATTCATTTTTCGGGTTATCAAATTCTTATTTCACCCGATGTCACTTTACATTTCGCAAAACAAAACTTGCAATTACAAGGCAAAATTATTATTCCTTTTGCCCAAATTACGCCGCAAAATTTTAGTTCCACTGTCACACTGCCCAGTGAAGTGGTTTTTGTTGATTCGAAAAAAACACCGACGTTACCTTTTACGACGCAATTGCAATTGACTTTGCAACTGGGTGATAAAATTCATCTTGCTTATCAGAATTTGAAAGCGGATCTTGGCGGCACGCTACGGCTCAATCAATTGCCCGGCTCATTAGTGAATGCAGTCGGCGAGTTATATACTAAAAATGGCAGGTATACTGCTTACGGCCAAACCCTCACTATTCAAACAGGACGATTAATTTATACTGGGGGTTCATTGTTGAATCCAGGTTTAACTATTTCTGCCATTAAAGAACTGAAAACCGTTAATACCGGCGGCAATGTATCGAGTTTTACTGGACAAACTTCACTGCAAACGGTCTATACAGGAACGCAAAATATTACCGTGGGTGTCAATGTAGCGGGTACGTTGGACAAACCTTCTTTTACATTATTTTCGAATCCTTCCATGGCACAAGGTGATATTTTATCCTATTTGGTATTTGGTTTTCCGCAATCGCAAGCGAATGGAAATCAATATGGCGCTATTTTAAGCGCACTTTCTTCATTGAATCCCAACACGCCGAGTATGGGAAATTTTACGAAAAATATCGAACAAAAATTGGGTTTAACCGAATTGAGTGTTGAATCCGTCCAAGTTTTTAATCCGAGTGCGACTTCAAATGCAAACTCGGTGATATCAACGACTTCATTTGTCGTAGGAAAACAGTTATCGCATAACTTATCCATTCATTATAGCGTGGGTTTATTCTATCCGGTTTCTATTTTAAATTTACGCTATCGATTAACGAAGCACTGGGCAATTCAATCAGAAACGAGTACGCTTGATAATGGTGCGGATATACTCTATAGCATTGAGCGGGATTGATTAGAAACATCTTTATTTGACTCCCCCATCCGCGCTTCGCGCACCTTCCCCGGCTGGGAAGGCGTTCTAAGTTAAACTTTAATAAAAGGAGATTTATCATGAAATGGCAAGGAATTTTATTAGCAACTTGTTTGAGCAGTATCAGCTTATCCGCTTTGGCAGCAGATCCTGTGCTTCGAGAAGAAATCACACCCCCCGCAGCGGAAGGTGCAATTCCAGCAGAAAAAATCGCCCCTTTACTAGCGGCTATTCCAACCAACATACCACAACAAACCGCTCCGCCTATCCCCACTGCACCGCCACAGCCGACTACACAGCAACCCATGGCTCAATTACCTCAACCGGCAACCACACAGCCTATGACGCAACAACCCATGAATTCTCAACCGCTGATGCAACAGCCACAACAAGAAATACAACAGCCGTCAACTCAACAACCTATGACACAGCAACAAGAAACGCCGGGACTGCAATAGATTTTATTTTTAATATAAGTCAAACACTTTTTTTTGAGACGAGGTTCATATGATAATACGGGGAAAATTTAAAGTTTCTTCTCCAACAGAAGTTTTTTTTACAGTACAAGGGTCATCTTCCATTTCTACCGATTCTAAGGAAGAAAAATTTTTTATCTACCATACAAAAAATGGCCAAGATTGGTGCCTTACAGAGAGTAAAAACATTGCTCCAATAGCAAACATCACCGATGATAAAGCCACTCCCGACTACAAGGGATTTTATGATGCTTTCTTCCCTTCTTTATTGGAGGGAAAGGATGGATTAGCTTCTGCCTCCGTCGACTTTGATTTCACTGATTGTCCTGATGCGTTTTTAAAGGCCGGCCCATTTGCTGAGTATGCTAAGACAAAAGATGAAGCAACATTAAAAGCGATTCTTAGCAAAGAATTGAGTGCATCACCACACATGGACATAAATTTAAAGCGCCTCGAAACCACTTATAATAGAAATCATCTCTTTGCCGGCGCTAAAAATTTAGCAGGCAAAATATTACATAAAGATTCCATTGGTGTAGCGCAACTCATTAACCATTTTACCCACGCATCCAATACCCATGAAGGTTTGACTATTCTTCTCGGTCGCATAGCCAAGTTTGTGAATGATCATATTAATAAAAGTAAGACGCTTTTCGAAAATGAAGCGCTTTTAATTAAAACATTAAATGAAACAAATGATCATATCGCTGTTCGCGAATTAGCAGCCCAACTTAGGCACGTTTCTGTTTCTAAGGACCCTGCGATGAAGCAATCTTATGTGACTGCGCGCTCGGAAGTGATAAAGGCTATTAAAGATTTTGATGGGAATAAAGTTGGTTTGATTGATTATGTATTGGAACAGGCTGATGCGCAAATGAAGTTAAGTTGTCCTTCATCAGCTATGCGGCCTTGATATCAGGCAACTGGTGGGCACGCTGCGCTTTGCCCACCCTACGAATTAAATCCCCCGATAATATCGGTGGGCAAAGCGCAGCGTGCCCACCAGCTCTCTTGCTGATTATTCTATTTCTATTGCATCAGATTTTACCGATGCTTGCTCCAACACTTCTCGCACCACAAATCGAGGACGCTTTCTGACTTCTTGATAAATTCGTCCGACATATTCACCCGTTACTCCTAATCCCAACAACACAATCCCCACCAAGAAAAACAGAATGGCGAATAGCGTGAAAACCCCTTCTACCTCAGGGCCGACAATAAAACGCCGAGCAATCAAATAAACCACAAAGCAAAAACTTAAAAATGAAACAAGCATACCAATCAAAGTAAAAACTTGCAGCGGGAAAACCGAAAAACCGGTGATTAAATCAAAATTATAACGAATTAATTTATATAAATTATAATTGGATTCACCGGCAAAACGAGTTTCATGCGCCACACCCACTTCGGTCGGATTCGACGCATAATGTAATGCCAAGGCTGGGATAAACGTCGTTGTTTCGCCCGTTGCTGCCATGAGATCCACAATATAACGACGATACGCACGCAGCATGCAACCTTCATCTTTCATAACTAATTTCGGCATCATCCACGCACGCAATTTGTTATGTGTTTTGGAGACAAATAAACGCCACCAATTATCTTGACGGCCTAAACGATGTGTATTAACGACATCATGACCTGCTTCCATCGCTTCCACTAATTTGTAAATTTCTTCAGGCGGATTTTGCAGATCAGCATCCATGGTAATCACAATTTCACCACGCACTTTTTCGAAACCCGCCATAATCGCCATGTGTTGCCCAAAATTCCCATTAAATTCGATGACGCGAATTTGTGATGGCCGACGGTGGTGTAATTCGCGTAGAATTTCCGAGGAACGATCTTTGCTGCCATCATTGGTTAAAATAATTTCGTAAGTTTTACCTATTTTATCCAATGCCGTAGTGAGTCGTCGGTATAATTCTTCTAACGTTTCTTGTTCATTATAAACAGGAATTACAATACTCAAATAAGGGTTGGGATTTAGCATGTGCATTTGCCTTAAGTCACCTACAAAGCGAGAGATTATACTGTACAATCTCGGATCTGTCCCTATTGATTTATATGGATATTAGGTGGCAATGATTCCCAAACAAGTTCGTGAAATTTTCCTCCGCTTTCGTCGTGCGAACCCCTCTCCGACCACGGAATTGATCTATCATAGTCCGTTTGAATTATTGATTGCGGTGATCTTGTCCGCACAAGCGACGGATATTTCAGTTAATAAAGCGACTGGCCCTTTGTTTAAAGTGGCCAACACACCGGAAAAAATAGTTGCTCTCGGTGAATCAAGATTAAAAGATTATATAAAAACCATTGGGTTATTTAACACTAAAGCAAAGAACATCATCAAAACGTGCGCCCTATTGATTGCCGAGCATCACTCAACTGTGCCTCAAGACCGCGCCGCGCTTGAAGCCTTACCCGGTGTAGGTCGAAAAACCGCAAATGTGATTTTGAATACGTGTTTTGGTGAAGCGACGCTGGCAGTTGATACGCACATTTTTCGTGTTGCTCAGCGTATTGGATTAGCAAAAGGCAAAACCCCGCTAGAAATTGAAAAACAATTATTGAAAATTATTCCAAAAGAATTCTTGCATGACGCGCACCATTGGCTGATTCTGCATGGACGTTATATATGCACAGCGCGCAAACCGCATTGCCCTGATTGCTTGATCAATGATCTTTGTGAATATCCGGATAAAACACTATGACTGAACGTGATCAAATGCGCCGTGTTTTTTTTGAAGCGTGGCAAAAAAATCGAGAAAATAAACTCCTTGAACCATTGGAAGCATTAATCGTGGATATTATTTTATTGCATCCAGAATATCATGCGATGTTTGATCACCCCCATCTACCTATACCGGTTGAATTACAAGAAGCCCATCCTTTTTTACACATCAGTTTGCATTTGGCCTTACGTGAACAAATTAGCGCGGATCGGCCGGCGGGCATTAAAATTATTTTTGAACAATTGTGCCTAAAATTTCAAGATAAACAGATAGCAGAACATCGCATGTTGGATTGTCTTGGACAAATTTTATGGGATGCGCAGCAGACAGGTAGGTTGCCGGATGAGCAGTATTATTTAGAGAAATTGAGGCGGATTTGAATGGGCAGTGGGGATTTAGTGAGGGTCTGGTGGGCACGCTGCGCTTGCCCACCAATCAGCCTTTAAAAATACACATCAAACTGTGCGGTCACCGCATTATCGGGTTTGCCGCTCGATGCTGGGGCTAACACATTCGAACCACTGGAAACACTGCTCGCCGCATAATTTACATCATGACGGAATTCCAAGCTTTGTAAGGTGTCCTTCCAAATCGAAGTATTTAATACTGCCGAATAACGTTGTGCGGGGAGTTGCAACGCTAACCCGTCTTTACTCATTTGATAAGACGCCGCAACCGAGATAGGACGCGCCAATCCTTGGAAAGAGTAAGCTAATTCCACATCCAGTGCGCGTGGTTTTGCACCATGACTATTCATCGTTAAATCGCTCTTACTAAATGCAGAAGCCGCTGTAATATATTCAGTGATTAAATCCACGGAATTACTGAAATCCAATGCAGCACGAATATCATAGGCCGGAACGCCATGAACCAGTTTCTCACTGCCCGTGTTGTTGATACCACCAAAGCCGTTAAAGGTAGTGGCATTATTCGAAACAAATTGCATGCCAACGGAATCGGCTAAATTTCTTATGACACCTGCGCCGATATCACCGTTAAATTTGCCTTGTTTAAAACGATAGCCTAAGTTGATACCGCCATTATTCACCGTGCTAGCTGATCCCGTAAACGTATCGCCTCTAAAGATATAGGTCGATGCATAAAGCGTGGAATCAAACTGCGGCTGATAACCCAATAAAAGAGCACGTGCTTTGACGCGACCTAAAATCTTGGTCAATGGACTGCTCACCATGTTACTACCGTAAGTACCAAATGGCACAAAGTACTGACCCATGGTGCCATAGAAAGGAGTTTGCGAGAAATTACCAATCGTGAAAAAGCCTTGGTTAACATACACACGTGAGTTTAAATCACGTGAATTACTTGCTAATGATCCCGATTGCGTGCCACTACTGTTGTCATAAGTAAATGATATCAAGGATGACAACCATTGGCTTGGGCCTAAGATGTAAGCATCTAATGTGACATTCGTTAAATCCAGATCGGTGCTAGTCGGTCCGCCGCCAATATCTCTATAGATACCTTGCCCTTCTACTTCACCACTCAACAGCACGTGAGCATGATCTGGCTCTTCAATCACACCGAGCGCTTGCAAACGTTGATGAATATTTTTTCGGACTTTCAACAATGCCACATCTTGATTCACGCTGGGTGTGTTCACGATCAAGTTTGAGCCAGAAAATTGCAAAGGGACCCCAATGTAAGGACCGCTTGAAACGAACGATTGGCCTGGTACGTCTACGTCAACAGGAATATAGGTGGTGCCGCTGGTAGGTAATGTTGAAATACCGGTAATCGGTGTCTCTGAAGGTGCATCGGGTGAGAGGCTGCCTGAGCTTGAAGCGGCGGTATTCGTAGCCCCTGTTTGTGTTTTTTTACTGCGTGCCGCATGACGCGCTGTGCGGGCAGTTGCCATATCTTGTTGGTTTTTTGCTTGTAACTGGGCTTGCAGTTGATTAACTTGTTGCTGCAAGGCCGCGAGCTGTTTGGCCAATTGCGCCATATCTTGACTGTTGCTCGCACCGAATGCTTTGGCTGAGATAATACCGAGTAGGCATAAACTGGCTGTTAACCGTGTAAGCTGTTGTCTCATGACCGCTCCTTAATATATTTTTTTTATTTTCTATGCAAAATTCGCGGCGGATATGTCCGCCCAGATCCAGACTTTAAGGCAATGCCGCTGGGCGGACACATGGGTCCACCCCTACAAGACTTTTTGCAAAGCCCGCTACGCTAACAAAATTTTAACGTTAGCTCAAGCTTTCTGGTTTTTTGCAACTGGGTTATCCCCTAATGCAAATCCGTCATCCCCGAATGCTTCTTTTGATTAAAAAGCCGCATTGCTGCGACCCAGCACATCTATTACACTTAACCCCTCGTTCATTTCAGAATTAGCCATATGACATTCAAAGACTTTTTTGCTGCCGGAATAAAAGGCAATCTTCTCGCCCTCATGACTGGGGCAGTTTTAACCTTGGCTTTTGCGCCACTTCAATGGTTTCCATTGGCTATTATTGCACCCGCCGTGTTATTTCAATTATGGCAAACTGTCACACCCGGACGTGCATTTTTCAGAGGATGGTTATTTGGATTAGGATTCTTTGGCGCAGGGGTTTACTGGGTTTTTATTAGCATTCATACCTTCGGCAATGCCTCTTTCCTTCTCGCTGGCATCCTTACTGTCGGTCTCATCGCGATTTTAGCTCTCTTTCCTGCACTCACCGGTTACTTTTTAAATCGGTATTTCCCCTGTTCGGATCGCTCCCGATTATTTTACGCCTTCCCCGCCATTTGGGTTTTTTTAGAATGGATGCGTAGCTGGGTCTTTACTGGATTTCCCTGGCTCTTACTCGGATATAGCCAAATTAATTCTCCCCTAAAAGGCTATGCTGCGGTCGGTGGTGTGTACGGTTTATCATTGTTGGTATTGATTAGTAGCGGTCTACTCCTGCAAATCGTCACTTATGCGTACCAAAGAAAAATGAAAGAAACCGTTCTTTCTTGCGCCATTTTCTTGCTCATTTGGGCAGGCGGTGCCGTATTGAATACGGTTAAATGGACAACCCCATTTGGCAAACCTATCACCGTCAGTTTAATTCAAGGCAATATTCCACAA
Source organism: uncultured Coxiellaceae bacterium (assembly GCA_964612855.1). Classification (GTDB taxonomy): domain Bacteria; phylum Pseudomonadota; class Gammaproteobacteria; order DSM-16500; family DSM-16500; genus DATIJJ01. Next base: position 92,437 of record CAZTDR010000001.1, on the reverse strand, counting down.
GAAGTGAAATGGTCACCTGAAAGCATACAACCAACGTTAGATACGTATCACAAACTGACTGAAGCACATTGGGGAAGCTCGCTGATTGTTTGGCCAGAGTCTGCCGTTCCCATTCCTTTACAAAGTGCTGAAGAATTTATTAATGCCCTTCACGCCGATGCAGAAAAACATAATGTCTCACTTATCACTGGCATACCCGTGCACCTCCCGGGTACGCAAAATTATTACAATGCCGTCATCGCTCTCGGCAAAGGTACCGGTTTTTATTTCAAACATCGATTGGTCCCTTTTGGTGAATACACACCGTTAAATCAATGGTTCAGTAAATTGCTCGATGTGTTACACATTCCTATGTCTGACTTCATTGCAGCAACGGATCGTCCTGTGCCTTTGCTCCTCAATAATAACATCCGCATCGCACCTTTTATTTGCTACGAAATTGCTTTCCCCGAAAGAGTCGGATCCGCAGATCTTAAAACGAATCTACTGCTTACGGTAAGTAATGATGGGTGGTTTGGTCGCTCGATTGCACAAGCGCAACATTTGGAAATTGCCCAAATGCGCGCAGCTGAAATGCGACGCCCACTTTTATTTGTTTCCAATAATGGTATGACTGCCATCATTAACGCGCAAGGCAAAGTCCAAGCAGCCGCACCGCCCTATGAAACAACTGTATTAACAGGCACGGTACAACCGATGGAAGGCAAAACCCCATGGCAAACCTCCCGCATGGATTCCATTTTGTTTTTCATTATTTTGCTGATTGTATTTGCTATCCGCGACCAACGTCGAATCCGAAAAAATAATCTTAAAAATAATCTTAAATGAGTATCCCTATGCAAGAACAATACCATCCCCAACAAATCGAAGCGATGAGCCAACAATTTTGGAATACACAAAATTCTTTTGCGGCTGTCGAAGATTCTAAGAAAGAAAAATTTTATTGCTTGTCGATGTTTCCTTATCCCAGCGGTTGGCTGCATATGGGACATGTGCGCAATTACACCATTGGCGATGTCATCGCCCGTTATCAACGGATGCTTGGAAAGAATGTCTTGCAACCCATGGGCTGGGACGCGTTTGGTTTACCTGCAGAAAATGCAGCCATTAAAAATAATATTCCTCCCGCTGAATGGACTTACAAAAATATTGATCACATGCGCAGCCAATTAAAAAATTTAGGCTTAGGGATTGATTGGAGCAAAGAAATTGCCACCTGCAATCCGAAATATTATCGCTGGGAACAATGGTTTTTTTTACAGCTTTACAAGAAAGGATTGGTTTATAAAAAAAATGCGCCGGTAAATTGGGATCCCGTTGATCAAACCATACTCGCGAATGAGCAAGTGGTCGATGGTCGGGGTTGGCGTTCGGGGGCTCTCGTTGAACGACGTGAAATTCCGCAATGGTTTTTAAAAATCACTGATTATGCGGATGAGTTACTGAATGACTTAGATCAATTAACCCATTGGCCTGATCAAGTGAAGACCATGCAGCGTAACTGGATTGGACGTTCAGAAGGCGTTGAAGTCAATTTCCCGATTAAAGATAGAAAGGAACACCTGACTATTTTTACGACGCGGCCTGACACCTTGTTTGGCGTAACCTACATTGCTATTGCACCCCAACATCCTCTTGCCATTCTTGCTGCAAAACAAAATCCCGCGCTAGAAAAATTTTTGGACGAGTGTCGCAATATTAAAATGGCAGAAGCGGATTTAGCCACTCTACCCAAACAAGGAATGGTAACACCGTTTAAAGCGGTGCATCCTGAAACACACGAAGAACTTCCTGTGTGGGTTGCGAATTTCGTGGTGATGGATTATGGCTCGGGAGCAGTGATGGCTGTGCCTGCGCATGATCAACGTGATTTTGAATTTGCCCAACAATATCAATTGCAAATTAAACCGGTCATTCACGTCAAAGAAACGTGGGATTTCAATAAAGCCGCATTAACACAGCCTGGCACGCTCATTGATTCGGGAGAATTTACCGGATTACCTTCTAAGCTCGCCAGCACAAAAATCATTGAACACTTGGAAAAAAATCAATTAGGCAAACGCAAAATTAACTTTCGTTTACGGGATTGGAGTATCGCCCGACAGCGTTATTGGGGCACACCTATTCCCATGATTAATTGCACCACCTGTGGCACCGTTCCCGTGGCAGAAAAAGATTTGCCGGTGTTATTGCCTGAAAAAGTCAGCTTTACCGGCGTCACTTCTCCCTTAAAATCGATGCCGGAATTTTTGCAAACCACGTGCCCTACTTGCGGTAAACCTGCAGAACGTGAAACAGATACGTTTGATACTTTTTTTGAATCTTCTTGGTATTACGCGCGCTTTGCCTGCAAAGATCAGGATCAAGCGATGCTCGATGCACGAGCGAATTATTGGACGCCGGTCGATCAATACATTGGTGGCATCGAACATGCTGTGATGCATTTGCTTTATTCGCGCTTTATTCATAAAACCATGCGTGATGCGGGCTTGCTGAAATCAAATGAACCTTTCACACGCTTGCTAACACAAGGCATGGTTTTAAACCAAGGCATCAAAATGTCAAAATCCAAAGGCAACACCGTGGATCCGCAGCCGTTAATTGAACGTTATGGTGCTGATACAGTCCGATTATTCACTATTTTTGCTTCACCCCCTGAACAAAGTTTGGAATGGTCAGACAGTGGCGTGGAGGGTGCGCATCGTTTTTTAAAACGACTATGGGCTTTTGGCTATGAAAATCGCGCGGTTTTTTTAGAACAGCATGCGCATGCTGAGAAAAAAATTGACTGGGAACGCGCGGATCACGCGCAACGTGAAACATTACGACAACTGTATGAAATTCTCGAACAAACACGTTTTGATTATGATCGTTTGCAATTTAATACGGTGGTATCCGGGTGCATGAAGTTACTCAATTTATTAACTAAAATTCCACCCGCAGCCACCGGCCACTTGGATATTCAACCGTTCATTTTGCATCAAGGCATGAGTATCTTATTGCGCCTTTTAGCGCCCGTCGCGCCCCATATTACGCAGCAATTATGGCAAAACCTCGGATATGGTGATGCATTAATTAATGCGTCATGGCCTGAAGGAAATTCCGCTGCCATGAAAGTGGCGCAAATTGAATTAGTCGTGCAAGTGAATGGAAAATTACGGACCCGTATTACGGTACCAACGGATGCAGATACAAAAACGATCGAAACCCTTGCAGCAGCAGATGCCAAAGTGCAACAAGTGATTGCCGGTGAGTCGATTAAAAAAATTATTACCGTCCCAGGCAGACTAGTTAATATCGTGACAGGCACGTAGGGGCGCAGCGCACCGTGCCCCGTGGTGACTTCGAACCAACACCTGCTAGAAGGCCACAAATGCACAACGCAAAAATTATTGGAGAATATAATGCTTTTTCGTCTCTACTTATCCGTTATTTTATTCACCGCAATCTGCCTAACCAGTTGCGGTTTCCAATTACGCGGCGCCGTTTCCTTAAGCCCGCCTCTCAAAAAAATGTATATCAAAACCACCGACCCTTACGGCCCCTTAACACATAATTTACGCGATTATTTAACCCTTTCGGGTGTAGAACTCACCGATACACCCCAAACAGCCACTACCGTATTGCATATTATTAGTGAAGTACCTTCCCAACAATTATTGAGTGTAAGCGGTTCACAACAAACTCGACAATACAGTTTGTTGTTAGCGGTTACATTTGAAGTGACAACACCCGCCGGTGCGGTATTAATGCCCTCCATCACGCTCACTGAAAACCGGACTTTCACGACGCTATCCGATCAAATACTGGGGGGTACTAACGAACAAAATACGCTGTATCAACAAATGCGCCTCGCTATCGTTTATGACATTATGAATCGCTTGAGTTCGAAAGATGTGACAAATTTATTGACTAAACAGGCAAGTGCCCCATGAAAATAGCCTTGCAACAACTGGAACAACAGGCTGCAAAATCCTTAGCGCCGATGTATTGGATCAGCGGCGATGAAACGTTATTAGTGCAAGAAGCCTTGGATTTTTTGCGCCAGTGCGCGCAAAAAAAAGGGTTTACGGAGCGAACACGTATTCCAGTTGAGTCCAATAATGAATGGGGAGAGTTGTTATTTGCCAATGCGCATAGTTTATCGTTATTTGCTGAACAGCGTATTTTAGAACTGGATTTACGTGGCGCGAAACTCAATGCTGGCAACAGTGAAATTTTACAAAAATATGCTCAGAAACCAGCAGAAAATACGCTTCTATTGATTTATAGCCATAAACTAGACGCGAAAACTGAACAAACAAAATGGTATAAAGCCATCGAAAAACAAGCGGTCATGATTCCCGTGTGGCCGGTCACCATTGAACAATTGCCGCAATGGTTAATACAGCGTGCCAAAAAAGCGCAGCTCACCTTGACCAAAGAAGCAGCGGTTCGCTTAGCCCATCAAGTCGAAGGGAATTTATTGGCAGCAGCTCAAGAAATTGAAAAATTAAGTTTGCTACAACCGCAAGCGACTATTGATGAGCACGCCCTCGATAATATCATTGCCAATCACACTCATTTTGATGTGTTTCATTTAGTGGATAGTATCTTGATTGGCAACCGTCAACGCGCTTTGCATATTTTACAAAACTTATTGGCAGAAGAGATAGAACCTGTGTTGATTCTTTGGGCGCTTACGCGTGAGTTAACGACCCTGTCTGATATTTATCAAGCGCTACGACAAGGAACTGCGCTATCCGCCTTATTTGGTCAATTTCGTATTTGGGAAAAACGTCAGCCGCCTGTGCGCGCGTTTCTTAAGCGCGCTTCAATAGACTCTTGTTGGGATTTATTATTACACGCTGCACAAATTGACCGCATCATCAAAGGGGCAGATAAAGGAAATGTGAGGGATGAGTTAGAGCGTTTGGTTTTAGCCATGGCGGGCGTATAATAAGACTCTCTGTACACAACAAAAATCTTTATCCCTTTGAACGAAGGCCTTTGTAGGGGCGGACCCATGTGTCCGCCCAGCGGCTTCAACTTAAAGTCCGGGCGGACACATGGGTCCGCCCCTACACAAAAGCGTTTTTATCGTGTACAGAGAATAAAAATAGCGAACTTTTACTTAGGTACAGCTTATGCCAACCCTTCAACAACCCATCGGCATCCTCGGTGGAACATTTGATCCCATCCATTTTGGGCACTTACGTACGGCGCTTGAGCTCTATCAAACGCAGGAATTAGCCGAAGTCCGCCTTGTTCCCTGCTATCAACCTGTGCATCGTAAATCACCGGTCGCATCACCGAAGCATCGTTTGGCAATGGTAGCCACTGCTATTGCTGATGAGCCTGCTTTGCAAGTAGATGATTGTGAAATCAAACGTCAAGGACCTTCTTATGCCATTGATACACTGGAAACCCTTCGCACCAAATTTCCCCACACACCTTTGTGTTTAATCATGGGAATAGATGCGTTATTAGGATTTCCCAGTTGGCATCGTTGGCAAGATATATTAAAACTGGCCCATCTGATTATTGCCCATCGTCCTCAATATCATTTGCCTCTCACTGGTGTCGTTGCCGATCTCTTAAAAGAGCGCTTAAAACCACATTCCGCCGCCTTACAGGAAGGTATGGCTGGCAATATTGTGTTGCATCCGGTGACCCCACTCGAAATTTCAGCAACGGATATTCGCAAACAAATCGCGGCCGGTCTAAACCCGCGCTACCTATTGCCTGACGCTGTTTACCAATACATCAAACAACATGGTGTATATAGCATTACCCGGGTATAATATAGGGTCTGTTGACAATTGGTTTGGCTTGTTTAAAAAGCGGTAGACTCGGCCAAGAACTGTGAAAGTTTTCGTTAAATAGCGGTGCTATTCGCCTCAAATTTTCACAGTTTTTGACTCGACTCCCCCCCCTTTTTAAACAAGCCAAACCAATTGTCAACAGACCCTAACCGTTTTGAAATCCAGGAATACGAATGAATACTGAAACAGTGCAAGCCTTAGCGATTGAAGCTATCAATGATTTAAAAGCCCTTGATGTCGTTGTCTTTGATGTTCGTGAATTAACCTCCATTACCGATAGCATGATCATTTGCAGTGGCCGCTCAAATCGACATGTCAAGTCCATCGCAGAAAGTGTGGTAAAAAAAGCAAAAGATGCCAAGTTAACTTATATTAAAATGGAAGGGGAACGTGAAGGTGAATGGGTCATTGTCGATTTAGCAGATGTGATCGTGCACGTGATGTTACCGGCTACTCGTGAATTTTATAGTTTAGAAGATTTATGGGAACCCATCGAACAATTGCGCGAAAGTCAACGTTAAATGCGAATTCGTCTCTTGGCCATTGGCACGAAAATGCCTGCATGGGTCCAGACAGGTTTTGAGGAATACGCCAAACGTTTCACTGCAGGTTGCTCTCTGGAATTATGCGAAATCCCTGCGGAAAAACGCAGTAAAAATAGCGACATTGCTCGCATCATTGAACGCGAAGGCGAAAAATTAATAGCCGCGACTAAACCGGATCATTACATCATCGCACTCGAAATTAAAGGCCAAACCTGGAGCACGGAACAACTCGCCCGGGAGCTAAAAACTTGGCAAACGCACGGTCGTCATGTCGATTTATTAGTGGGCGGTCCGGATGGTTTATCTGTTGCTTGCCGGGAAAAAGCCCATGCTCACTGGTCACTTTCCCCCCTCACCTTGCCGCATCCCTTAGTCCGCATTATTCTAGCCGAACAATTATATCGGGCTGCGAGCATGTTACAAAACCATCCTTACCATCGATAATTAAACATTCGGGGATAAGCGAAGGTAAGGCACCTTAAATTTAATAGTTAGAACACCTAAAAACTGCATCATCTTTTTAACAGTTGGCGAATAATGCGTTCCTGCCAAATACAGCGCCATAATTTTCTCGATACCCACTTGCTGCCAGTAGGCTTTATCTTCTATCGCGCGAAATAAATGTTTAATATTGCGATACCGGGCAAGCAATCCCAAGGGTTTTTTCTTAAAATACACATCTGCCACATCAATTAAAGCAAATCCCTTTTTAGGATCATAAAGTATGTTGGCTAAATGGATAGCACGAAAAAAAATGCCTTTTGCATGTAATGATGCAATGAACTGAAAGACATCTGAAAGTGCGACTGGTTGATTTTCCGCGATCCATTCCCGACATTCTTTCCCTGGGTATTTTTTATATTTCACCGTATATAATTTCAATTCTGGGCAATATTGCAGTTTATCCACTTCAGGTGCCATCACATTAAGATGGTTAAGGTGATTAGCATTATTATAAAATCGCTTTCCTTTAGGATAGTAGCGATCTCTTGAATACCATTTTTTCTTTTGATAAAACACCTTAATGATGGCGTTATCTGCTGTTTCAATAATTTTGGGTTTATGATTGGAAATGTACTTGAGTATCTGATGATTAGCATCATCACAAAGTGCATTAAATTCGTTGCCTGAGATAATTTGCATAGTAAAACTAATTCCATTTAATTCAACGATTTGAAAGAATATAACTAATTTATTTTTCTTATACCAGAGAATTAAATTAATCATTTCTAGGAAGTATGAGGTGCATATTTTATAATCAAAAAAACGAGGAAGTAAAGTTATGTTTTCGTCAGAGCGCCAAGATAAAAACCCGAAGCAAAGCTATTAATCCTGTTTTATCACTCATATCCGCTCCCTGTCAGTCAGTGAACACGACTGAAAAAGAAAAATATTTCAAAGAGTTATTTGAAATCTCGAGAGCATTGTTACGTAAATCTATTTTTGTAGGGGCACGGCGTGCCGCACTGCTGTCCGGTAAATCGGTATTAAATTTTCACAACCGGTTTCTAATAAAAAATGTAGGGTGGCACGGTGCGTTTTTTGCACCGTAATCCACCAATCTGCCGCTGAAAAGGTGGATTACGACGCAAAAAACGCGTCTAATCCACCCTACAAAATATCTTTATTCGAATTACGCAACAATGCCGGACAAGCTGCGGGACGACGTGGCTAGAGACCGGCTGTGAAAATTTAATACCGATTTACCGGACAGCAGTGCGGCGTGCCGTGCCCGTGCTGCCTATCTCGTTGAAGCTGCCGGGCATGGCACGCCATGCCCCTACGAGTGCCGTTTTAATAGCGACGAAGCGACAAATTTATTCAGACGTTGTCGCTGCAATCACTGCATACAGAGTATGTAATTGTTGAACTTGTTTTTGCTTTTCTGCGGGATCGAGTTTAGCGGTTGCTAAGCGGGTTTGAACTTGCATGATGTGGCTGCCAAATTCTTCGGGATCACGATTACGTTCTTCGACTAATTGTAAAAAATCAGCTGCCGCTTGTTTGATGGTTTTACATTGAGCTTCATCTTGATTTTCACCCTGCGTACAACGAGTATATTCTTGTTGTAATTGCTTAGGGTGTTGCATGAGATACTCATAGGTCAAGGATTGTGCGTGACAGCTCGTTAAAGTAAAACCTAAAAAGAAGCCAATTAAATAGCGCATATTAATAATATCCAAAAGGAATACCGCTTTCCGTGAATTTATAAATTAAAGGTAATAAGAGTAGCATAGTACCCAAAACCAGCAATATTATCACTGTACTGATGGGATGTGCTAAAGGATTGGCTCGATGTTGCATATAACGGAGAAATCCTGCGAGCAAACAAGTGAAACCGGCTATGAGAGCAACACTCACCATAAAACTGGCGACCACTGCCACGGGTTCCATTAAATTATTTGCAATCCCACCCAAACCGCCCGCCGCGCCGCGTGGTCCAGTAGGTACATAATTATTGGGAGGGGTGACAGGAACTTGGGGAGTATTATTACCACTAAAATAATCAGTGGCTGCGTCTACATCCGCCATTGAAATAGGATCATCCGCATACGCGCTTATTGCAAAAAGCGATCCCAATATCAAGGTTAAACCTACGATTAAGGACAAGCAGATTGTTTTTTGTATATTGGTATTCATAGGGATATGGTACAGTGTATTTAATAATTCTTTAATTATTATAGTCTATGCTGCGAAAACATCCTAAGCTTTTCCAAGACCCTCAAATAGATTACCCCATCTATGATATGAGTTTAAATTTTTCGGATTATATAAAAAAATCGGAAGAAATTATTGCAAAAACGCGTCAAGATCTTCAACAATGCGCTGAATTAACTATAAAATCTAACGCTCCTTATGAATTAAAACCCGCAACCAAACCACGCTATGGCGCTTTATTAATTCATGGTTTGCTGGACTCCCCTTTTATTATGCGAGATATCGGGGACCATTTGCAGCAACAGGGATTATTAGTCCGTTCCATTATGTTGCCGGGACATAGCACAGTTCCGGGTGCACTGCTGAACACCACACATGAAGAATGGGCTCAAGCTGTTACCTATGGGGTTAACACGCTAAAAGCGGAGGTGGAAAAAATTTTTTTAGTTGGCTTTTCAACGGGTGCGAGCCTATCGATTTGTCATGCCGCTAAAGATTCGTCTATTATTGGCATGATCCTGCTTGCACCTGCCTTAAAAATTAATTCACCGCTGGTATTTTTATCCGCTTGGCAGCGCGTTATTAACGGAGTATGCGAGCGTACGCGATGGTTTGTGCTGCGTGAAGAACGTGATCGTGTCAAGTATCAATCCGTAGCCATGAATGCTATTTATCAAGTCCATCAACTCGGATTGATCACCCAACAAACTCAACTCAATACATGTCCCATTTTTTCTGTTTTAAGTTATGAAGATGAAATTGTGTGTAGCAAAGCCAGCTTGCTTTATTTACAACGCGAAATGAATCCCTTAAATCGTACGCTTGTTTATTGCGGCGAATCTCGAACGTTTTCTAACAACCATATTACAACTCGCTCTTCTGCGGATGCGGAGAAGGGAATTGTCAATTTTTCACATATTTCCTTACCGATAGCGCCTTCGAATCCGCATTATGGCGAAGAAGGAAATTATTTTTTGGCCAGTCATCCAAAAAAAAATGCCGCTATCAAATACGGTGCGTTTAATAAGGCCGATGTGATTTTTTATAACTGGTTACGCCATTTGCATTTGACGCGATATACTTATCAGCGGCTTACTTTTAATCCCAATTTTGATTTAATGCAGAGAGAAATGAAAAAATTTATTTCGGAAGTGGTAGAAAAAACGACCGTTAGCATGTAGGGCACGGCATGCCATGCCCCTACGACAGAATGGACAAAATGCGTTTTATTTTTTTTGTCCTTTTACAGCATCTAAAAACAACATCATTGCACCCACACAAATCGCACTGTCTGCGATATTAAACGCGGGCCAATGCCAATCATTCCAATAAAAATCCAGAAAGTCGATGACATAACCATATAAAAAACGGTCGGACAAGTTACCCAATGCGCCGCCAATAATTAAAGCAAGGGCAATGCAAAGCCATCGCTGCCGAAAAGACAAACGCGTTAACCAAATCAATAGTCCGATACTGACTAGAATTGCTATTGCGCCAAATAACCATGTTTGCCAGCCATTTGCTGAGTCGAGAAAACTGAATGCGGCTCCTTTATTATAAGCCAACGTTAAATTGAAATGCTGAAAAACAGGCACTTGCGCGTAAGGGGGCAAATAATAAAGTGCTAAATATTTACTGACGCGGTCACACAAGATAACTAATAGGGTGACCCATAACCAACGTAGGCCAGTGGTTTTTGCTGACATAGTTTTTTCCTAATGGAATAATTAAAATCAAAAAGTAAATGTAGGGATTAGGTGCGTTCTTTGCACCGTAATCCACCAAAATGTTGCCTGAAAGGTGGATTACGACGTAAAAAACACGTCTAATCCACCCTACAAAAGCTTAATCTAAGCGTATTTTCTTACTTCGCCTTCGCCGGCTACATTTTCTATACAACGTACGCACAAAGTAGAATGAGTGTTATCACTTCCCACATCGGGTCGTCGATGCCAGCAACGCTCACATTTTTGATAAGAAACGGCCTCGACCTGCACCGCCAAACCAGACACCTCGGTTGGAATGACATTTTCAGGTAAATGCGAATTCGCCAAATGCACATCCGCTCCGGATGTAATCAGAACAAAACGCAATTCATTTTCTAATGCATCCAACTGCGATTTTAATTCTGTACTGCAATACAAATGCACTTCGGCTTCCAGAGGCGCTCCTAACTTGCCCGCCTTACGTTGCATTTCTAATTCTTTATTCACAGCATCGCGCACAAGTCGTAATTTTTCCCAATAAGCACCATTCATCACTTGATCATCGGCGAGTGTTGGCAGATCGGTATACCAAGTCGTCAAGAAAACCGATTCAGGGCGGTTACCAGGAATGTACTGCCAAATTTCTTCTGCTGTAAAACTTAAAATAGGCGCCAACCAACGTACCAAGGCTTCGATGATATGAAACATGGCTGTTTGCGCGGAACGACGCGCTAAACTGTTCGTTTGCGTCGTATATTGGCGGTCTTTAATAATATCTAAATAAAAACCACCTAATTCTACCGTGCAAAAATGGTGGACTTTTTGATAAATTAAATGGAATTGATACGATTGGTAAGCTTTAATAATTTCTTCTTGCAATAATCGCGCTTTATTCGCAACAAAACGATCTAACGCTAACATATCTTCCGCTTTCACTAAATGTTTTTCAGGATCAAAACCATCTAAGTTTGCCAGCAAAAAGCGCGCGGTATTACGTAAGCGTCGGTAGGTCTCAGAAGTTCGTTGTAAAATTTCTTCTGAGACATTAATTTCAGCACGGTAATCAATTGACGCTACCCACAAACGCAACACGTCCGCGCCCATGGATTGAATCACTTTTTCGGGCGCGATCACATTGCCTAATGATTTCGACATCTTGCGCCCTTCGAGATCAATCACATAACCATGCGTGAGGACTGTCTTGTAAGGTGCCTTATGATTCATTGCAAGTGAGGTTAATAAGGAGGATTGAAACCAACCACGATGTTGGTCTGATCCTTCCAAATATAAATCCGCCGGAAAATGCAAATCGGGATTCTGGCGCAACACACATTCATGAGTTACACCTGAGTCAAACCAAACATCCAAAATATCACGGCATTTGGTATACTGTTCTGCGTCTTGACCTAATAACGCTTTTTCATCCAGCTCATACCAGGCATCTATCCCTTTCAACTCAACTTGCAGCGCTACCTGTTCCATGAGCTCAGCAGAACGAGGATGCGCCTCGCCTGTTTCTTTATGTAAAAATAAAGCGATGGGAACACCCCAAGTGCGTTGTCGCGAGATACACCAATCAGGACGTTTGTCGACCATATTAAAAATGCGGCTTTGGCCCCAATCGGGAATCCAATGTACATTTTCGATAGCAGCCAACGCCATCATGCGCAAATTATTTTGCTCCATGCTGATGAACCACTGCGGTGTCGAACGAAAAATGAGTGGTGTTTTATGTCGCCAGCAATGCGGGAAACTGTGGGTAATTTTGGTTTGGTAAAGTAAAGCATCGTGAGATTTTAATTCTTCGATGATACGTTCATTCGCCGCATTCACATGCAACCCTGCAAATAAAGGCGTGGTTGAAATATAACAACCATTATCACCGACAGGATTATCTAATGGGAGATTGTATTTCTTGCCGACCACATAATCGTCTTGACCATGTGCGGGTGCGGTGTGCACGGCGCCGGTCCCTGTTTCCACAGTGACATGATCCCCTAACACAATCGGCACGGTACGCTCATAAAAAGGATGTTGTAACGCAACATGTTCCAAGGCGTCCCCAGTCACTTCCCCCAACACACGAAAATTCTTTATTTCATAGCGTTGCATCAATTGATTTAATAAGGCTTCCGCCACCACTAACCGTTCATCCCCACAAGCCACTAAAACATAATTGGTTTGCGAATTGAGGGCCACTGCTTGGTTTGCGGGTAGCGTCCAAGGGGTCGTCGTCCATATAACCACAGAAATGGGGCCGTGGCTTTTTTCAATTTTTTTAAAGCGCATCAGAAAAGCTAATTCATCAACCACTTTAAAACGCACATCGATTGCCGGTGATACTTTGTCCGCATATTCCACTTCAGCTTCGGCAAGTGCTGAAGCACAATCTAAACACCAATAAACGGGTTTATAGCCTTTTTGCAAGTGACCATTTTTCATGATTTTTGCCAGACAACGAATCGTGTCAGCTTCATATTTAAAATCCATCGTAATATACGGATTTTCCCAATCACCAAAAACACCGAGTCGCTTAAATTCACTGCGTTGAATATCAATTTGACTCGCTGCATAATCACGACAAGCTTGACGAAATTCTGCATGGGTCACTTTATGTCCGGGTTTGCCGATTTTTTTCTCTACTCTCAATTCAATTGGCAAGCCATGACAGTCCCAGCCTGGCACAAAGGGAGCATTAAAACCGGATAATGTTTTTGATTTAACGACAATATCTTTTAATGTTTTATTGACGGCATGACCGATATGCGTATTTCCATTGGCATAAGGCGGCCCATCATGCAAAATAAATAAGGGCGCATTTTTTTGGTTAGCGCGGATTTTTTGGTATAAATTTAAGCTTTCCCATTTGTGCAAAATATGGGGTTCACGCTCAGCAAGATTTGCCTTCATCGGAAAATCGGTTTTAGGTAAATTCAGAGTATCTTTATAATGACTCATTACAACTCTCCACGCTTTTCAAAATAATGACGCGCTGCCAGCGCATCTTTCTTAATTTGTTCAATTAATAAATCAAGGCTCGCAAAACGCTCTTCATCGCGCAATTTTTCACAAAATTCGACAGTCACATGCCGCCCATAAATAGTCTGCGCAAAATTAAACAAGTGTACTTCTAATAAACTACGCGTGCCACCAATTGTTGGTCGAATACCGACATTAGCCACACCTGGCAAGCTCTGCGACCCAATGCCATGCATGCGTACCGTATATACACCCTGGAGAGGAACGACAGTTCGATGTAGGTAAATGTTGGCTGTGGGAAAACCCATGATGCGGCCACGTTGGTCACCATAGACAACTCGACCTTGCATGGAATAGGGGCGCCCTAATAATTGCTCGATTAGGGGCGCATTGAATGCGGCTAATGCTTCACGAACGCGCGTACTGCTGATACGTTGATGACTTAAGATAATGCTTTGCATGTTTTCTACAGCGAACCCAAAATGGGCGCCTGCTGCGCTTAAAAAAGAAAAATTGCCTGTTCGTCCACGGCCAAAATGAAAATCATCTCCCACAATAATATGTTTGGCTTGCAGTGCATTGACTAAAATATCTTTGATAAATTGGTCAGCGGTCAACGCCGCAACGTGTTGATTAAAACGAATCACTAATACCGCATCTACCCCTTGCTCTGCTAGCAAATTGAATTTTTCTCGCCAACGCGTTAAGCGTGCTGCGCTTTTTTCACGAGCGAAAAATTCAAACGGCTGGGGTTCAAACGTAATAACGAGTGCAGATGTTTTTAATGCGTTAGCTGTATCAACCGTCTTTTTTAAAAGTGCTTGGTGGCCCTTATGGACCCCATCGAAATTACCGATCGTAATGACGCTTCCCTTTGGAGCTGAAGCAATATTCGCCAGTCCTCGAACAATGATGGTCATAGTGTTCCTTAAATTACTGTAGGGGCGGAACCCATGTGTCCGCCCAGCAGCGCTGCTCTATCGAAGTCACCTGCGCACACAAGGGTGCTTTTTAGATAGGCAACAAGGGCACGGCACGCCGTGCCCCTACGTTAAAACGTTATCCTTTGTTTGTAAAAAAGTGCTATTCTTAAAGAAACATAAACGAGGCAAATTATGGCACCTCCATTAGAATTATCAACGCTCGAATTGGTTAAACCCGATCAATTTCAACAAAGTTATACGCGATTGTTTATGGCATTTACTCTGAGTGAGTATGGTATCAGCAAAGCAATTTTTAACTCAGCTGTTGCCGCGGCTACCATTGACAATGTCACTATCGCTCAACTTGATGCAAGATCAAATTCTCTCTCCAGCAACTTAGCGGCTATTAGAGCCAATACTAAGGATGTATTAGATAAATTAGATGCGGCATTTAATTCTCCAAATAAAGCACAAGCTTATGATGTTTCCACTCGCAAAAATGATTATGATAATTTAATGCGCAACGCAAGACCCGTTATTGAAGCCAGTGAAGACCTCGATAAGAGTGAGGATTTATTTAGAAAAAATTTTAAACTTGAACGAGAAAAAGTATTAGCTTCGCTTGAGCATATTTTAAAGGCTATTGAGAGCGCTAATGATCCTGATGCCAGAGCGCATAGTCAGGAAATTGTGAATGAGTTAAGCAAGGTTAGAAAAACTTGCGTAGCATTAACCAACTCGTTCAATAAACTCGAAAAATCCCGTCAGGCTTCGAATATACGGCTGCAAATCACTCACAAAGACGCATACGGATTATTATCAGAAAGTGATAAACGAACGGTGGTGCCGCCTTCCAGCCGACCGGGAGAACTGCCCCCAACGCCATCCGCACCTGCCGCTTAACTCTTTTTTAACGCCTCCCCCCTTGTAGGGGCGGACCCATGTGTCCGCCCTGCGGCGTTAGCTCGAAGTCTCCACAGGCGCATACATAGATGCTCCCCTATATACCAGCATTCATTGGATGCGGAATTAACATATCCCGTGGCCGCAAACCTGCCAACCACAACCCCGCAAAATATAATAGAACCGATGAACCTAATAACACACCTAAATGTAAAACCCGCCACGAAACCGTGTGCGTAGTCCACTCTTCAGTACTACCCGATGCAAACCATAAAAAAACTGCCAGCATTGAATTCGCCAATAACAATCGTAAAGCAAAATAACCCCAGCCCTGGCGTGGCTGATAAATATCACGCTTCAAGAGGAAATAAAATAATAATCCCCCATTTAACATAGCGGAAAGCGATGTAGCCAAGGCAATGCCTGCATGTTTCAGTGGCCAAATCAGCATAATATTAAAAACCATATTCGCGATCATGGCGAGAATGCCAATGCGCACGGGCGTACGTATATCTTGCTTGGCATAAAAACCCGAGGCTAAAATTTTAATCAACATAAAAGGCGCAATACCCAACGCAAACATTGACAGGCTTTTACGTGTCATCATCACAGCATGTGCATCAAAATGACCGTGCTGGAACAACGTACTTAATAAGGGACCTGAAATCACCGCAAAAACTACCGCTGCGGGTAATCCCACTAACAACACTAAACGCAATGCCCAATCTAATGTGTGTGAAAATTCTTCTTTCGATTGGCTCGCATGATGGCGCGATAAATGCGGTAAAATAACGGTCGAAATCGCAACACCAATGACGCCCAGAGGGAACTCCATCAACCGGTCAGAATAATAAAGCCATGAGACACTCCCCACCACCAATAACGATGCGAACAACGTATCCAGCAATAAATTAATTTGGGAAACGGAAACACCAAATAAAGCCGGTACCATTAATTTTAAAACACGCTTCACGCCTGCATCGTGAAATCGGATTTTAGGCCGCGGCAATAAATGCAGTCGTCGCAAAAAAGGAAATTGAAAAAGTAATTGGATTATGCCAGCAATCAATACCCCAAAAGCAAGCCCTTCGATGGGAATAGCTAAGTGCGGGGACAACAAAAAAACAGCCAAAATCATGCAAATATTTAACAATACAGGGGTAAATGCAGCGACCCAAAACCGACTATACGTATTTAAAATGGCGCCCGCAAATGCGGTGAGAGAAATTAAAAATAAATAAGGAAATGTGATACGCAGCATAGTTACGGTCATATCAAAACGCGCGCCTTCGGACGCAAAACCGGGGGCAAATAAGCGCACAATGACCGGTGCAAAAACCACGCCTAAAATAGTGACACCCAATAAAACGCAACCTAACGTACCCGCTACTGCATCAATGAATTTTCGGATATCTTCATTGGATTGATGCTTTTGAAATTCAGACAGTACGGGAACAAAGGCTTGAGAAAAGGAACCTTCAGCAAAGAGTCGCCGCATTAAATTGGGAATGCGAAAAGCAACCGAAAAGGCATCAAACGCCGCTGTCGCTCCAAAAAATTGTGCAGTCACCATATCTCGCAAAAAACCAAATATACGAGAGACCAGGGTCATGCTGGCCACAACAGAGGTTGATTTAAAGAGGCTTTTGCTCATATAGTTCTTTCACTATTTTAAAGTTGACTATCCTATCAGAAATAGGCAATATTAGCGCCTTTCTTATGCTATGGAAATACGTTGGAGGAACACCTTGGCTAATATTAAATCCGCGAAAAAACGCGCCCGTCAATCGGAAAAACATCGTCAGCATAATGCTAGTTTGCGCTCGATGGTTCGTACTTACATTAAAAAAGTCGTGCTGGCTGTCGCTGCAGGCGATAAAAAACTGGCTGAAGAATCATTAAAAGCTGCACAACCTGTTATTGATCGTATGGCTAGCAAGGGTTTGATTCACAAGAACAAAGCGGCTCGTCATAAAGGTCGTTTAATTGCTAGTGTTAAAAAATTAGCGCAAGATACCACTGCGACCAAAACAGGTCGAGGTAAAGCGGCTAAAGCTGCAGGTTAATTATAATCGGTGGATTACGACGCAAAAAGCGCGTCTAAACCACCCTACGTGCCTTTAAGCAAATGTAGGGTGGATTAGACGCGCTTTTTGCGTCGTAATCCACCAATTATTAATCCAATCCCAGTTCTAAATTAAGCAACCCTTCCAAATACCGCATCGCCTCCTGGATTAACTCATCCGTCCCTTTACGCGCTACACCGGAAATTTTAAATACTTTTCCTGTCCACTCCAAGCGCTTCACGATATCTTCACAGTAAGCATCCACTTCACTCTCGGATAATAAATCAATTTTGTTCAAGACCAACCAACGCTCTTTGTCCATTAATTCTGGACTGAATTTCTGCAGCTCTTCTGTAATCGCTTTGACTGCTAAAACCGGATCGGAGCCATCGGGAGGAGCCACATCCACCATATGAAACAACAGCCGAGTGCGCATGACGTGCTTCAAAAAACGTACCCCTAACCCAGCTCCTTCAGCCGCGCCTTCAATTAACCCAGGAATATCCGCCACAACAAAACTGCGATGTTGTGAAACGCGCACTACCCCTAAATTAGGATGAAGTGTGGTAAAAGGATAGTCAGCAATTTTGGGACGTGCTGCTGAAATAGCCTGAATTAAGGTAGATTTACCGGCATTCGGCATACCAACCAAGCCTACATCCGCTAATATTTTTAATTCTAATCGTAAATTACGTCGTTCCCCAGGTTGCCCAGGAATAGTGCGCCTGGGTGCTCGATTGACGCTACTTTTGAAACGCGCATTTCCAATCCCATGCATGCCGCCTTTGGCAACACACGCTTTTTGCATGTGTTCCGTTAAATCCGCGATCAATTCGTCCGTATCTTCATCGAAAATCATGGTGCCGACAGGCACTCTGAGAGTGGCGTCTTCGCCCGCACGCCCTGAACAATCGCGACTACCGCCTTTTTCACCCTGTTGCGCTTGAAACGTTTTGGTATAACGATAATCCACTAAGGTGTTAATGCCTTCGTCGGCCTGTAAATAAATGCTCCCACCGTCCCCACCATTCCCACCATCGGGGCCACCATTTGGCATAAATTTTAGCCGCAAAAAACTGCAACAGCCATTACCGCCGTCACCTGCGATTACTTTGATTTTTGCTTCGTCGATGAATTTCATATTTACTATCTAACCTTTTGGTGGGCAAAGCGCAGCGTGCCCACACCAAAAACCGCAATAACATAGAAAGAAAAAAAAAGCCTCGTAAAACGAGGCTTTTTTATAACTTATATTGAATTAAGCCACTTCTTCTTGAACTTGAATCGGCTCAATACTCACATATTGTTTTTGCATAGGTCCTTTGAAAGCAAAAACGACTTTGCCTGGAACCAATGCATATAACGTATGGTCTCTACCTAAACCTACGTGACGTCCTGCGTGCAGCTTCGTTCCGCGTTGACGGACGAGGATTTCACCTGCGTTAACAACTTGGCCGCCGTAACGTTTTACACCAAGATACTTAGGGTTTGAGTCGCGACCGTTACGCGTACTACCACCCGCTTTTTTATGTGCCATTGCTATACCCTCTCTTCATCAGGCAATTTAGCCGATTTTAGTAATTTTGACTTCTGTGTAGTCTTGTCGATGACCCATTTGTTTACGATGATGCTTACGACGTCTGAACTTCACAATGTGGATTTTTTTATGGCGCCCGTGCGACACGATAGAAGCAGCCACTTTACCGCCTGATAAGAAAGGCGCGCCTACTTTGATATCGTCACCATTAACAAGCATTAACACTTTATCGAAATCGATGGTTGAGCCTACTTCAGCGGTCAATTTGGCGATTTTAAGCGTTTGCCCTTCTATGACACGAAATTGCTTACCACCGCTGGTAATTACTGCATACATGTTCTATCACTCCAATTTCCGGGGATTTATTTGAATCATTTGAAAAGAGTGCGATTATAGGCCATCGATTAAGCAAAGTGCAAGGATAAAAAGATAAATCCTTGACAGATTACCGAACTCACCACTAGCATTCGATAACCTCATAAATTAAAAATAAAAACCGTAGGGTGGATTCGGTACGTTTTAAGCGTCCATTTCCACTAATCAATCGTTAAGAAGGTGGATTACGACGCTAAAAGCGCGTCTAATCCACCCTACTTTTATTATGCCGCATCATGACAGAGAGTCCGCTAAATTATGCCATTGGAATCAATACGTTCGCTGGTACAATCCGACCTAGAAGCAACGGACAAGTTTATTTTGACGGAGCTCTCGTCCGATATTCCTCTCATTAACCAATTAGTCGAATATATTTTAAGCTGTGGCGGCAAACGCGTGCGCCCTATCCTGGTCCTCCTTGCAGCGCGTGCACTGCATCATAAAGGGCAGCAACATATTGATCTGGCCGCCGCCATTGAACTGATTCATACCGCAACTTTATTACATGATGATGTCGTAGACAGCTCTGTGTTACGTCGCGGCAATAAAACAGCCAATCAGATTTGGGGCAATGAAGCGAGCGTCTTAGTAGGTGATTTTCTTTATTCGCGGGCCTTTCAATTAATCGTCAAATTAAAAAACCTGGAAATCATGGATATTTTTGCAAGCAGCACCAATATCATTGCTGAAGGTGAAGTATTGCAGCTAATTAATTGCGGCAATCCCGACACGAGCGAACAAGCCTATTATGATGTCATTCAACGCAAAACAGCCAGATTGTTTGCGGTTGCTTCTCAAATTGGCACCGCCCTTTGCAACTACGATTCAACACAAATGGCCGCCATGCAACATTATGGCATGTCGTTAGGCACGGCCTATCAATTAGTCGACGATGCGTTGGATTACAGCGCGTCCGCCGAGGAAATGGGCAAAAACAGAGGCGACGATTTGGCGGAAGGCAAGCCCACCCTCCCTCTCATTCACGCACTACGCCACGGATCCAAAGCCGAAGCTAAACTCATTCGCAACGCGATTAAAACCGGTTCTACTAAAAATCTCGAATCTATTCTCTCCATTATTGAATCCACAGGCAGCATCGAGTACACTGCCAACGCTGCGAAACAACACGCACGACTAGCCACGGACAGCTTGATTCATCTTCCCGAATCGCCTTATCGACAGGCGCTTCATGATCTTGCCGAGTTTGTGGTTGCCAGAAAATTTTAGTTAACGGGGTGTAGCTCAGCCTGGTAGAGCACTGCCTTCGGGAGGCAGGGGCCGCATGTTCGAATCATGTCACCCCGATTTGTGGAATCAATAGCTTATCTTAAAAATTTCAAAACTGCTTGTTGAATTGGAGTGCTAATGGAGTGCAAGATCAATGTATCAGCAGGCTAAAAGCACTAACAACCCAACTCAAGAACATATTTCTAGATAGGCAATAAAATGAATTAGCAGTAGTAAGAAAAAATATAATCGGACAAGACTGTCTTTAAAGCAATCAAACTTAATTTTTTTGATCTTTTAGAAGTTCGTCAAATCGTAAGATGCTTATACCTATTGCAGATGCACACTGTAAAAAGAATGCAAACTGAAAAGTACCGCGCCTTAGCTTATTTGAAATTTATTCGGTACCACAACTTATTAAAAAACTTCAGAAAACCTTAATCATCTTTCGGTATAATAAACGCACTTTAATCTTTTTGTGAGAAAGATGCTATGGCACTTCGAACCGAATTTAAAAATGTTGATGCGCCTTTAACAATCACTAGTAATGACGGCTCATTTTTCAAAACTAGCCCAACTGGTCAGTTGATAAGAGTTTCGGTAAAAGAAGAATTTGCTATTTTTAATGGTTGTGACGATAAAATAAAGGATTATTATCAGGCTCTTAAAGACTTTTTTTATTGGAAGGAGCATGAACATACAAACATTTCTGTAGAGTTTGCTAAGTTTATGCGAGCGTTATCTGAAGACAATGATCCGAACCAGGAAGACGAAGATGGGTGTCAGATAAATAAGGTAACATCCGACCAAAAAAAGACAATTGTTGATTTCTCTATTTTTCTAGGTCATTTATCTCGAGTTAATCCAGATTTAGCATCGGAGCTCGCACAAGTTTTGCGACGCCGCGGCAGGAGGAGTTTTCTAGCAGGTGTGCTCACATTGGAGACGGTAAAACGATACGCTAAAGAGATAGATTATTGGAGAGATAAAAATTATCTTGCTTGGTATTATAAACATCCGGACTTCGAGGGATCGGATTATGAGTATCCTTCCAACTGGGGTTTTTACGCTTCTATGTGCAAAGAGGCTTTTGAAAGCCGCCGCCAAGCACAAGAAAAATTTTTCATTCCAAGCCAACTGTTTGATGAAAATATGAGTGACACGCTCAGTCTTGCTTGGGAAAAGCTTAAAGTTGCGCAAAGTAACTATCGAATAGCACAGTACGATTTAGCACAGGCAAGAGAGTTGGATGGAAACGATTTATTGAAGTCGCGAAATATTGATTTACTGCGCAGAATCTTTCAAGAAGAAGATATCGTTAAGTTGACGGGTCTTGTTAGTCAATTAAGCTTACATCAATTATGTAGGGTATTTCGCCACAATCCAGCAGCCGATCATAATTTGATTGTTTTATGGCCTAGTCTCACAGAGGAGCAACAATTGGCTTTAGTAGAAGTTCTCGATAATGAACGACTATTTAATGTGTTGCGCTTACAAAAACAACAAAATTTACAAGAACAAATGCAGAAGGCAGCTTCTTGTTTTACTCTAGCTGGAGGGAAAAATACCCCAGAAGGATTGAAGCTACTCGATAGCATCCATTCCAAAATGAGTAGTACCTCGGGTAAAAAAGCGCCTTTGTTGCTGGAGCTGACCTATCGAGCAGCTGCTTTAGCACGTTCGCCTTTAGACCGACATCGAAATAATTCAACTCGCTATGTGAGCGTCGTTAGAAAACTTGCCAAACATTCAGACGCCCGTGAAATAGCCTGTTTTGCATTAAAGTTTCTCGCAATCCTTCTTTTCGTTGCAACGATAGGCTTTCTCATAGGTGCTACCAGTGGTGGGGCTGCAGGGGGTGTGGCGCTCATGATGTGGAAATTACCAATCGTAACAAAAGTAGCAGTAGAAATCAGTATGGGTCTAATGGCTATAGTATCAGGCGCACTGGGATTTCGTCTTTTAAAGAAACCTTCACATGAAAAAGTCATAACTGCTAGCCACGGCTTTTTTTCAGGTGAAAAACAAAAACCATACAAGCCACAACCAGAACTCGATGCTTTTTCTCGTAAAAGGAGCATTGTGGCTACAGGGTGATCTGGCAAGCGGCGCGGTGGGTTGAGGTCACAAAAACTAGGTTTGCATATCCTGCGGTTGCATCAACAATAAACGCGCATCATGCAATATTTCACCAAGAACCAAATCGCGATAGTATATGCATAACTTCCCTTTTTGATAAAGTCGGGTCTTTATAGGGGCGGACTCGCGTGTCCGCCCCTATAAAAGCATTTTTGTCCCATGCAAAGTATTTTTTAAAAACAGGGGGGTTATGGTTGAAAAGTTGCTCTAGTTTCAAGATTAAAGTTACAGTTTCATCTCGTATAATAAAGATTTGTTTTGCATCAAAATCAATGTTCATCCCTACAAAATGAATTCATGTTAAAATTCAAAATAATTATCTGAAGGACTATACTGCTTCTTGGAAATAGCGAGCCTTCTCATTTTTTTCTGCTTGAAGTATTTCTTTCATTAGTAATGCCTATTATTTTTAAAATGAATTGAACCATCCAATTTGGAAATTGATTCAAATTTTTTTTAAGCTGTGATTTATCTTTTTTAGATAAAATTTTACTGCATTTTTTTATCATTTCGTCAGTTACATGATTTTTGCCTAAATGCTGTAAGGCGTTAATCACCTTTGCAGCATTAATACTGAACGAAGCTTTATTCAAAAACTTAGAGTGATTTAATATAATGCGATGATTGCCAATTTTTTTCTGTGCAGAACTTCCAGAGGTGATATAAGCGGCTTGTGCTGGTACTTGATTATCTAGGCCAAGTTGATTAGCCAATTGAGCACGACTCGGTTGCACAACATCCCCTGATCGCATTGTTACAGCCTTAGCAATTGCATCGGAACTTGCCGAGAGAATACCAAGCTTAGGATGCTTAGCAGGGAAGTCGTATATGCCATGGGATAAGTTGCGTATGACCCCTTTTTTAGCAAGCCTATATAACAGCGCCCACAAACTGCCTGAGCAAATAAATTGCACCTTGCATTTGAACGCACCATCAGGAGAAAAATTAGTATAGATTTGCTATCTTATATTTTCTTAAAGAATAACCTATACCAATTTTGCATCCGCCCCTTTATCCGCTAAATTGTACAACTATTTTCGTTTCAAAAACTCTAAATAAACTTTCTCCGACACAATATTCAATAATCTCTTTCTCTTTCCCTCTATACACTCATGGATCAGAAAAATTAACCCGTTAATAAACTCATTATTGAAATTGCCTCCGCCAGAAAAGCTCATTAAACATTATAATCGGTTAAAGAAAAAAGCCGGCGAAAAAGAGCCTATTTATTTTGCCGCAAAGACCCCCGAAAACAAGTATTGCCCTCTGATTTTTTTAAAGTACTTTTGCTTTATTAGCAGTCGCACTAAAATCAACTTCACGAGGTTTGTCCTCTGCGCTGTCTGTTGCGGAGTTACGAGAAGAATTATAAAAACTGATATGTCGAACCAGGGGAGTTTCTTTGTGTTCTCGTGCTAAATTGATTGCACCACATATTTGTTTTAATGTCTCTAAATCTTTTATAAGAAAATTTTTGTAAAAGGTTTCTGAAAAAGCAAGCTCTGAATTTGGCTGTTTTAAGATAATCTTGCCTTGCAAAGGTATTTTAGTTTGAGCAAAGAAAAAATCTTCCAAAGCCTTAAATTTTTCAAAACCTTCATTTACTGTCTCAGAAGCTTGATAACATGCAGCCAATATTTTTTTCTTATCTTCGAAAGAACACTCAGCTAATTCTGTGAGATCATACATTTTAAATCCAAAGCAATCATGTATCTCAAAAACGACAGCTTCGGTTTTGCGCAAAACATTTCTATAACTATCGAGAAGGACTTCAGAGAACTGCTCATTTTTACCAGGCTTAAATAAATCACAAAATTCTTTTTCGCACTCGTAAAATTTTTCCAAGAGATCAGGTAGTTTTTTTATTGAATAAATTAATCTAGGTACAATAGGTCTAAGCAACATTGAAAGCATAATTAATTTATCCTCACTCCGATCTCATGCCGAATCCCGCCTAAGTAGTTCATTGCCAATCAATGAATATTACTTGATTACGCGGCATTTTATTTTCAAAGACGAAACAGTGTCAAGTAACCTTATAAAGATTTTGCTACTTATAGCGAAATCCTATCTGGCTTACATATTTATAGCTTCGTCTCATGCTAGCCAGCACGATACTGGCTCTAAATATGCAAATCAGAATAGGATTCCGCTATTAAAATTAAAACCGTTTTTTAGTTAGGGATTTACAATAATTATTATCGCTTTCCGCTTTCTCTTCTATAGTACACAACATATCAGCAATTTTTTTACGAAATTCATCATCTTCTTGGCTAGCTTGGGATTTATGGCTCATACTAATATATTTAAACGTTTGATACGGAGAATAAGAATCATAATATTTAAACATATCTAAACAAAATTCATAAAAAGTTTTATGTACTATTGGTTCCATTCTGTCTCGTAAGTGATCCACTTCCCACATTAGTCGTAAATTTTGCTGCCCTTCTAACAAATGGTAAGTAAATAGGGCTTCTCCAAAATTAGGGTCAAATAAGCCAATTTGAACATATCCGCTCGTATTCATTTTACAAGCTATTGCAATTGCATGCCCATCAGAGTTATCAGCATATTTTTTTGAAAGAAAGACGATGTGTCCTTTATTACCGAGAATGAGATTATTTATTAACTTAATGATATCCGGATCCTGAACAGTTAAACGTGAAGAAATTTGTGCTGTTGAATTGTTAAAACCATATTGGATAGCGTAACGAGCGATTTTTACTTTAAAGCCATGTTCTAAAATGTTAGGTAAACCAAACCCTTTTTGCATTTCTTTTAATTTGGAAAGGAATTTTTCTTCTTTAACTTGCTCCCAAAAAACATTTTTATCGGTAGCATTGTAAAAACCGCCAAGCCATTCATAGCATAGAGCTAAACATAATCCTTTTTCTTCTTCATCAAGTAACTCTTCTTGCAAAAATGAACGAAACTTTGTATTTGAACCATAATCTTTATGCTTTACGAAAGGAAAAATAGATTTCATTTCGGTAACGGTTTCATCTTTCATTTCCATTGCAGATGGTTTTTGGAATAGCCTATTGTCCATAGATCACCTAAGCTCCTTATAAATTATCATTTAATACCTTGCCAGCTTACATCTAACTAATGCAATTTATTTTTGACCGCCTTTTAAACAGGTCAAATCAATCGTCAACAGACCTTATTACTCTTAGAAGTTTATAAGCAGGATAATATTTTGGCCGTTCCTATGCGACTTGCTGAATATTTTCGTGGAAATAAGGTCAGGTTGCACACGTTTTATTTTTTGTAGACTTGCGATTTTCAAATTGCAGAAGAACCGCTTTGACTCCAAGACCCCCAGCAAATCCGGTGAGTGATCCGTCGGCTCCTATAATTCGATGGCAAGGGCAAACAATGGAAATAGGATTTTTTCCATTTGCAGCCCCAACAGCGCGAACTGCTTTGGGATTGTTAAGTGCTTTTGCAATATCCTTATAACTCTTGGTCTGCCCAAAAGGAACTTTGAGTAATTCATACCAGACTGCTTTTTGAAAATCAGTGCCTTTAAAGTCCAAGGGAAGATCAAAAACCGTTCTTTTACCTGCAAAAAATTCGCTGAGCTGCTTTTCTGTTGCCTTTAAAATGGGGTCTTCTTCGTCGAAAAACTGTGGCTCTAAAAAAATCCGTTTTGGATCGTCATTTTCCCACAAGATCGCTGAGAGTCCTTTTTCACTCGCCACCAGTTTCAGTTGGCCGACTGGCGTGTTGGTGGTTTTAAACCGGTACATTAATTCACTCATAAGATTTCTCTTGGTTAGTTTGGAACGAAGCTAGGGCGTGTCCTCAATTAGTTTGTTTTGTTTAAAAAGTGGGGAATTGAGTCAAAACTATCGAAAATTTGAGGCGAATAGCACCGCTATTTAACGAAAATTTTCGATAGTTTTGGCCGATTCTACCGCTTTTTAAACAAAACAAACTAATTGAGGACACGCCTTAATATACCACTTATTTACAGTAATTGTACAAATCTTATCTTACTTTACAATTTAGGCCGCTGGGCGGACACACGGGTCCGCTGCTACAATTCCGGTAATTTATAGAAAATTAATTTTTTGTCCCTTACAATGACAACGGCATACTATATCCTTGCAACAAGAGCTCTTTTGCATGTAATCTAAACTCTCTCCTTCTCGTCACTCAACGCACTACTCTCCATCTTAGATCCAACTCGCTTTTTCAAGTCGATTTCTACTATTCAATCTTATTAAACTTTTACTTTGGAGATCCTATGAAAATTAAAAAAATGTTTTTATTTTTAGTCTGTGTTTTTACTATAAATAATTCTTTTGCAGAAACTGAAGTTTGCCCGACGGTTAATGAAATTAAAAATAATCAATTTCATTATTGGCTGCCTCTGTATATTGAAAATGAGGAACTTGCGTCGCAGGCAGACGTGAAAAAATTTAAGGATAATGTCTCTGCTTTCGTGGTGGCTCGCTGGGCTTCTATTTATCTGGAAAATGGTCATTGTTTTTACGAAGGCACTGATTCTATTTTAAATAAAATAGTTTTTGCTCAAGATGCATGGAAACCATTAAAAAATGAAAAGTGGGTATGGACTACAAAGGATAGAATGGCTGAGTGCTATTCAAACAATGTTCAAGATTGTGGGTTTATTCCATAAAAATCGAATAGCCTGTTTACTGGGGTGTTAAACGTTTCATGGCTTCATCTGTCATGATTGTAATCTCAATGCGGCGATTAGAGGGATTCAAGCCATTTGATTTATCTAATAAACTGGTATCACCCACGCCAATAATTCGAATGATTTTTTCTTTTTGCATGCCATTCTTTATTAATTCTCGACGGGTCGCGTTAGCGCGATCTGTTGATAATTCCCAATTACTGTAATCATCATGCTGATATTGAGCGACATCGGTGTGGCCTGTAACAACGATGCGATTGTTATATTGATTTAATTGTCCAGCAAGCCAGGCGATGATTTCTGCAGAATACCGGTGAAAGTCAGTTTTTCCAGTCGAAAACATTGGTTTATCTTTTAAATCCCGCAATTCAATTTTTAAACCATCAGCCGTCACTATGAAATTTAATTGGTTTTTGTATTGCCGCATAATGGGATTGTTTTGCAAATTTTCTTCTAATTCCTGTTTCATTTCATCAGCCGTTTTTTGGGTCATACTTTTTTCTGACAACCCTTCTTGCTTCATTAACTGGCCTGATTGTAAGTTAGGTATGTTCATTAATTGCTGCATACTCTTGGCTTTTTCTTGCGTGTTTTTTAAAGAAAGCGCATCAGACTGCCCAGCAGAATTTCCTATGACGCCTTTAGCGACTGCATCCATGCCAAATACTTTCGTCCCCGGTTTCATATCTTGCATTTGAATACCAATCGCATCGATTGAAGAAAGCGCGCCTGTTGCGCGCGAAATATTCTGCGATGCTTTATTTAACTCATCATATCTTTTATGATATTCAGAATCTTCTTTTTTTGCTTTCTCACTTTCAATACCCTGCGCCACATTTTTATCTTTCTGTACATCACGATTCACTTGCAAGCCTTGATGTTTAAAAGCATCAGTAATAGGTTTTTTAAAATATTCAGCGATACCTTCTAATTGATATTTGTTCATCATAGAAAGTAACCACATCAACAAAAAAAAGGTCATCATTGCGGTAACAAAATCGGCATAGGCAATTTTCCATGAGCCACCATGATGCCCGCCTTTTTTGACTTTTTTAACGCGTCTGATAATAAACAGTTTATTATTATCTTCGCTCATAATAATTAACCTCGACTACCCTGGCTCGGCTTCTTTGGTATCTTTTTTATCTGTTTTATTATTTTTTCCAGCCTTCACCTCCTTCAACAAAATTTCCAATTCACTGCTGGAGGGTCGTTCTGCGGAATATAATACTTTTCGTGCAAATTCTACCGCGATACTCGGAGCAAGATTATGCACGGAGGCTAACAAAACCACTTTGATGGATTGAAGGATAGTCACTTGTGCATGCAATCGATTTTCCAATATGCCCGCAATAGGTGCGGTGAATCCATAACCAATTAATACACCCAAAAAAGTACCGACCAATGCTTTTGCTACGTGATGGCCTAATTCTTCAGGTGGACCTCCAATCATTTGCATCGTTGTTACAACACCCATCACGGCTGCCACAATACCAAAAGCGGGCAAACTATCGGCGACCTTCATAATCGCTGTAATAGGTAGTTCCCCTTCACTTTGTGTTGTTTCAATATCTTGATCCATCAATTGTTCCAACTGCAAATGATCAACTCGCCCCGTTACTATCAATCGCAGATGATCACAAATAAACTCAGTAATTTTTTCTTCTTTAACAATCAACTGATACTTGCTAAAAAGTGGGCTTTCTTTGCAGTTTTCTATATCGCCTTCGATAGAAAGTACACCGTCTTTGCGAATTTTATTGGTCAGTTCAAAATAAAGTGATAATAATTCCACATAGAATTTTCGTGAGTAATTATTTCCTTTTAGGGTAGAAAACGTCGCACGAATCGAGGATTTGATGACTTTGGGGTTGTTACCAATAATAAAAGTTCCGAGTGCTGCACCGCCAATAATTAATAATTCAAAGGGTTGAAAAAGTGCATACAAACTACCCCCTGATAGCGAATAGCCACCAAATACAGATAATATTACGATCAAATAGCCGAAAAGCACCAGCATGTTTGTGTACCACCTTTAACGATTAAGACACAACTTCTGCTCGGTTCGAATCCATGACTATTGCATCCAGCGTGTGCTTGGATGAAGGATTAAATGCTTTGATCGTTTCATTTAATCGCCCATCCATTTTTGCTATCCCTTTCATGGTGACAGTAATTGCATTATTTCGAGCAACCAGATCAATCACTTGATTTTTGTAAATTAAAATAGGTTTTTGAATATTTTTCGCATTCAATACGACACCTGATAAAACAACTTGATTGGTGACTTGTCCAACCGTTGTGTTTTTATCTTGAAAATAACCATTATAGAGTCGATTTCGATCAAATAGAGCATAATCTAAATCTTCCTCCGTGATCGTCGTATTGGCTGGCATAGTCCGTTTGGCAACTAATACTTTTGCAAAAATGGTGACATTCACAGGCACCATCGTCCTCCACGCTTGCTCACCCTGACAGCGCACTTCAACTGCCGTAATTTGGTTAATATTAGCGTCCCCCGGAAACGTGGCTTCAAGTGGCTGGCCACAAGCAGCCAACGACAACATTGAATCGGTTTGATTCACTTGAACTTCTAACTTTTCATCGGCTCCAAGTGACACATTCTTTTCAATAAAATTTTTAGCTATTGTTTTGAGATTTTCAACCGCTTCAAAATTACTTGCAGTGGTTGCTGCAAAACTGGCAGAGTTCGCCATCAAAAAAACAAAGAGAAACATACCTTTTAGGAAATAATTTTTTATCCTATCCATCTGAACCTCTCTTTTTTAATGCATTAATTTTTTGTTCTACGAGCTAAAACTCCACAAGAATTTATTAAAATTATTCTTCGATCACACCATTGCGATCATAGATAGGCTCTTTGGGTTTACACGCTAGCAATTTGTCCCATATATCTTTTAGCTGCTGTAAATTAGCAAAAACAATACCACTGTTCACCATCAGATATTGATAGCACGCTAATATTTCTGTCTTTAACTCTTGCAATAAATCTTGCTGAGTTTGTTGCAGCTTATTCCACATGGAAGCTGATTGATGGTCAGAACTAAGTTGCGTCGTTAAGCTATTTAACTGGTGAAGCAATTCTGCTTTTTTTTGATTACTGTTATCGACATGGGTCAACTGATTTTTGCTAAAATAATCTTTGTCATTGCGCAATAAAAGTTGTATTTCTTTACAACAGCGCAACATTTCCTTAATTGCCGATAAAAACGCACTATCCATGTTATTTGGCATAATTAATCACCTGAAGTCAATAATCCACTATTCAACAGTTTTTCTGATAATGTATTTACATCTACCTGGTATTGACCCGATTCAATTAAATGTCGAGTCGAGGCTACTCGTGCGCTTTCATCTGAGGCCGTATCATCCTTCCCCAGCAAGTTGATCAATTTTCCTAAATGGTTGGTGACAGTCACATCCTCTTCTCTCGTTGACTCTGATGTGAGTAATTTAGCAGCAGGCGCTGGTTGTAATGGGCTGGCTGGCACAATGGGTTTATCCAGCTTGATTTCATTCACCATTTTCTTTCTCCAAAAAAAGATACGCATACTTACTATATCAACGGGTTTTCATAAAACTTAAATAAAGGAATGCTTAAATACATCTAATTAGCCTACATCGGTTCAATCTCTTTTACATCCGCCACTAAGTCTTTGAAACTTTGACTAGAATAGATTTTCATGATTTTTTGGGCATAATTTTCATCGGTCGCATAACCTGCAGCTTGCAAGGCTTCTGTAAATTGCCGAGGATTTTCTGCTTTGGTTAGCGCATTTTTATAACGATCGTTTTCTTTCAATAAATGGACATAATCCGCAAAACTTTCGTCATACGAGTCATAGCTTCTAAAGTCTGATTTTTCTTTAACTAAGATACCATTGCGCTGCTCTAAGCTCGCCACTTGCGTGGTTTTATTGGACCAGTTACTGCCCGCTTTAATATTAAAAAGATTATGGCTAGAACCCTTTTCGCCCTGAGGCAAAATACTTTTTCCCCAGTTTGTTTCCAACGCGGCTTGAGCCAATAATAGCTCAGGAGGCGCGCCAATCGCTTTCGCTGCTAATTTTGCTGACGACCATAATTTTTTAATGAAATCGCCTGCTGTTGTAAATTTTTTTGACTGAGAAGAAGCAACTTCTACCGGCGTTTCTTGCGATGATGAAACAGAAGGTGATGTTGTAACTTGGTGATCCGCTGCCAACTCAGGCGGTATTTGCTGCATTTGATCAATATTTTTTTCTATTAATTCTGCTAACCCCAAACCACCTTTGGGCAACATGAGTGATAATTGTTTATCAAACATATCTTGATACATTTCCATTTGTTGACCGCCAAAAAGATCACTGGCTAATGCCTTATTCGCATCACGCATACTGTGGAAAACCATTTGCATGAACAAGGATTCAAATTGTTGTGAAACTTCTTTTTTTGCGGCCACGCCATCTTTTTCGTACTGCAAGCGTTTCAAGCCTTGAAGATCCGTATAGATTCGCGTGTCATAAGCAATTTTATCCATATCACCTTCTTAAATTACATTGAGCTCTGCATTCAATGCACCCGCTGCTTTGATCGCTTCTAAAATGGCGATCAAATCACCCGGTGCGGCCCCAACACGATTGATAGCTTCCACTACATCATTTAATGACGGCCCCGGTGCAAACACAAAGGCGCGATTGGCTTGTTGATTCACACTAATATCAGACGCGCTGCCTGTCACCGTTCGACCGCGTGAAAAGCCTTGTGGCTGACTCACATAAGGCCTTTCTGTGATAATCACAGAAAGATTACCATGTGAGACGGCGACAGGTGCGATCGTCACATTACGCCCAATGACAATCGTTCCTGTTCTGGAATTGACGATGACACGTGCCGCAATTTCAGCCGGATTCAATTCGATATTTTCTATGCGCGCTATTAAAGGAACATAACGACGCTTTTCTGCTTCCTCATTCGGCTGAACAGTCATTTCACCTTTATAGCCCAGCGCGCGATAATTCGTTTCATTAATCATATGACCAATTTTAACGGATACCGCGCCAGGATCTTGTGCTCGAGCAACTTTACTGCCGAAATTTTTATTGATCGCTTCTTCCACCCGAATGGCGGTCGTGAAATCGGGTTGCGATAATTCAAAGGTAATAATGCCATTTTGGACAAAGGGCATATTAATGACATTTTCAACAGTGGCGCCATCGGGAATGCTGCCAGTAGCAATACTGTTCACGGTCACTTTCGAACCATCTGCGCCTTGGGCACCAAATCCAGAGACTACGACGTTACCTTGTGCAATGGCGTAAACTTTACCATCGGCTCCTTTTAACGGCGCCATCAATAAATTACCGCCACGTAAGCTGGTCGCATTGCCGAGTGAAGAAACAGTAATATCAATTTTTTGCCCTATTCGAGCAAAAGGTGGCAAATTGGTGCTAATAGCGACTGCCGCCACGTTTTTTAACTGGGTCGCCGCATTCACAGGAATATGGATACCAAATGCTAACAACATATTTTGAAAGGTTTGGTTGGTAAAAGGGACTTGATTGGTTTTATCTCCCGTGCCATCTAGCCCTACCACTAATCCGTAACCAACGAGCTGATTTTCACGCACACCGGCCAACGTTGTGATATCTTTGATGCGTGCGGGAAATGCCGCTGTCATCAAAAGCATCAGGCAACAAAAAGTAACTATCTTTTGGGTTAGGCACATAGTGTATGACCTTTTGGTGAAGCCTAATGAATGCCTTGCAATTTTTGTGCCAAGAAAGCAACTTTGCTACATTATAAATTCCAAGCGCGATTTCCGTTGATAAGACGGCAAAATCTTTAACGCCTCCCGGTACTTCGCGACCGTTCGGCGCGCAATATTTATGCCTTTCTCTTTGAGTTTGAGAGCAATATCAGTATCACTCAAAACCTGTCCAGGGGTTTCTTCTGTAATCATTTTTTTAATTAATACCTTGACAGCAGTTGCAGAACACGTATCCCCATTTTCTGTCGACACGTAACTTGGGAAAAAGAATTTTAATTCAACAACTCCGCGCGGCGTGGCAATGTATTTTTCGGTTGTTACGCGGGAGATAGTGGATTCATGCAAGCTTAATGCTTGTGCCACATCGATAATATTCATGGGTTTTAAATAAAGAGGCCCTTGGTCAAGAAAATCTTTTTGCATTTCGATAATATAACTTGCAACCATCAGTAAAGTTTCGTTGCGCCTTTTCAAACCTTTCAATAAAAAACGGGCTTCTTCTAATTCTTGTTTCAATGCGCCATAAGATCCGTGTTTTTTATTTTGTTTGATGAGTTCCTGATAATGATTATTGATTTTGACATTCGTCAAAATACTGTCAGTCAATGCAACATGCCAACCGTCTTTGCGTTTTTCAACATACAGCTCAGGCTCATGAATGACCTCTAATTCTCCCGTATAGCGACTACCCGGATTTGGATTTAATGTTCTTACTAACATTATTGCTTCGGTGTATTGTTGCTCGGTGATATTAAATTGACGTAATAGTTTTTTATTATAGGTTAATGTTACCGATTCAAAAGCTTGTTCAACAATATTTCTTGCGTTTTTCCAGATAGTATCTTTTTTTGGCATGGCGTCTAATTGCAATAATAAACATTCGGGTACGGAACGCGCACCCACACCCACAGGTTCGAATGTTTGGATAATTTTTAAAATAGCTTCTAATGCAAAAATATCCGGTTGCGGGTCGCAAGTAAGCGCTTTTTGAATATCGGTTAGCGCCATAGTCAGATACCCTTTTTCATCCAGTGCATCGATGATGGCTTCAGCTATATATTGCTCTGTGTCATCAAATCCGCACAATAAGGTTTGCTCAAGCAAAAAATGGCGCAAACTTTTTGGTATCGCGTAATTTTCTAAAACACTTTCTTCTTCTTGGCGATAACTTGATGAACGAAATTTTACGATGTCTGCCGAGCGAGCAGGCTCGTGATGTTCAGGTTCTTCTACTTCTAATAGCGGGTTTTTTTCGATTGCTTGCTGAACCAATTGTTTGAGATCTAATGTATTATATTGCAACAACATGATGGCTTGCTTTAGTTGTTGACTCATCGTTAAACGCTGATCAAGCTTCACTGTCATAAGCATTTTATTGCTCATAGCTCATACCTCTATCGGTATTACATGCGAAAACTCGTAATCAAACTTGAAAGAATCAATGTCCAACCATCAACTAAGACAAAAAATAAAATTTTAAATGGCAATGAAATGACCATGGGAGATAACATCATCATACCCATGGACATTAATATGCTGGCGATCACAATATCAATAATTAAAAAAGGCAATAAAATTAAAAATCCGATTTCAAATGCTGTTTTAAGTTCACTGGTAATAAAAGCAGGCATCAAAACTAACATGGAATAATCAGAATTTGGATTAAATTGGGTGTGAGAAAGGTCACTAAAAATTTTAATATCGGTTTTTCGGGTTTGTTTTAACATAAATGTTTTTAACACAGCGCCAGATCCTTCTAACGCTTGTTGCTCATTCAGTTTGCCTGACAAATAGGGTTGAACGCTCGTGCTATTCATTTTTTGTAAAACCGGCATCATGACAAATAATGTCATAATTAAAGAGAGTCCCAGCAAAATTTGATTACTGGGAACATTGGGAATGCCTAACCCTTGACGTAAGATAGCCAAAACCACAACAATACGGGTAAAAGCAGACATTGTAATCAGCAAAGCGGGCAACACAGTCAAGACTGTCATGACAGCAAGAATTTTCACGCTTAAGCTATATGAAACACCGCCATTACTTTGTTTGGCCACTAACATGGGAATAGTTTGTGGATCTGCATAAACAGAAAAAGGTAAAATCAGTAGCAAGAAAAAAATAATCTTTTTATTTTGCATTGTGACGAAATTCCTTTTTCGGTAATTCATTCATACATCAATACAGTTGATTTGGT
Organism: uncultured Coxiellaceae bacterium; assembly: GCA_964612855.1. GTDB lineage: Bacteria > Pseudomonadota > Gammaproteobacteria > DSM-16500 > DSM-16500 > DATIJJ01. Next base: position 56,939 of record CAZTDR010000001.1, on the reverse strand, counting down.
GGATTACGATGCGGAAAGCGCATCTAATCCACCCTACATTTTATGGTAACCCCTCAGAATGTCGTTTAAATATTTCTAAAAAACTTTTTTGGCCTTTACCGACTTCATTTAATTCATCCACTGCTTCCGCTAATTCATTAAAAACATATAACGTTTCAATATGATTGGGTGTTGCTCCCAATAATAAAAACATTTTATTGACTTCTACTAGCATTAGTTTTTCTTTGGTACCGATGGAAATTGTATTAATAATTTTAATATGCTTGTTCCATGCATGTTTACCTAATTTGACTTTCTTTAAAATGAACATCAGAACAAACATCACAGATAAAACAAGCAATAAATTAATAATGACATGCATATATTCATTTGCCATCGGAATGAATTCCTAATTTATTATTTTCCGGTATAGATGTTAATCGCACGCAATATTTGCCGTTAGCAGTAATAATGTTACCAGTAGAAATCAACTTTCCATTGGCATAAACATCGACAGGGTCCCCTGCCAACTTATCTAATTCCAGAACAGAACCCTTCGTTAAATTGAGCAAGTCACGAATTTTGATATGCGTTCGCCCTACTTCAATCGTCAACAAAATGGATACATCACTTAAAATACCCAACTTGTTTGGATCAAATAAATAATCGCCTTTATCTGCCTCGTGTTTACGCGCTCCTGCCTCCAGCTCTACTTCTGAATGTGGAACAGCAGAGGAAGGTGAAACTGCTGCTTGCGGGTTTTCTTGTTGGGTAGTTGAGTTATTATTAACATTATTTTCTTCAGAGTCCGCCATATCACATCCCCCTACTTAAAGTTCATTTACTATTTTTACTACCCGGTTAGTATTCGCTTGGGCTGCAACGCCCGTAAATAATTTCGTATTATTCAAACAGAGAAAAACAGCCGTTGGATCACTAATTGAAATGAGATCACCGCTTTTTAATGCAAGTACATCGGCTGCTTTCATCGCAATTCCCGGTAACGAAGCGCATACCACCACTTCTGAATCAACAACTTGTGTTTCAATAGCGCTGCGCCAAGAACTTTTATCTGAATGGGTCGCATCTTCAGTTGGATTAGCAGGAATAAATACATGTAAAAAATCAGCAGCGATAATAATGGACATAGCCGTTTCCATTTCGCCAAAAAAAACGCCTAATTCAATCGAATAAATAGAATCTTCCATGCTTAGTTTGGTAATTAAATTTGGTAACGTAACCGTTTTAATCGTTTCATACTCAACTGTGCCATATTCTTTGCAAGCTTGCCCAAATGCTTCCATCGTATGCTCGCAAATATGTTCAGCAATAATTTTGCCGATTTTTCCCGGTGATTCTAAGGGCGGTGTTTTATCTAGCCCTTGTCCACCAAAAATGGAATTAATCGATTGATGCAGTAATTGCATATCAATCACAACGACGGCATACATATTGTGGGGAAGAATTTTAAAGACTGTGAAAACATGCTGTTCGGCTTTACCATGCAGTGCATCACTCAGTTGCACTAAATGTGTCGATTTCGATTTAACAAAAATTTTTTTCCGAATAAAGGAGGAAAGATTTTTTTCGCATTCAGCCCAAGTTAATTCGGTAATATTGTTAAGGGCTTTATGATTCAGTGTGCGTTCGTTACGAATATTATTGGCGGCACTACCAACCAGCTCTGTGAGATCAGGATTTGCTCCTGCGGTTGCCTTTAACAAAGCATCCATTTCTTCGTTTGATAAAATCTTCGCTTCATCTGCCATAGTATCCGTTCCTGATAGCAAACTCCTGATTGATTAGTATATACCTTATTGGATGGGGAATAAATCCTATTGTATTTTGTGGGTGGGCGGGGTAGGCGGTGGATAAAGCACAGCGTGTCCACCGGCTGTTTTTTAAAACTGCATTTGCAGGATTTTAGTTAATACTTCTTGCATTTTCATATAGCCCGCTTGCGTGGCCTGTAATATTAATGATTGTTGGGATAAGGCAGAATAAACCTGAACAATATCCGCGTTTTCCAGGTTACTCAGCGTAATGGCTTGATTACTTAAGATGCTTTCATTGGTTTCAATTTGGTTATTAATGGCTGCCGCACGTGTACCGGCTTCACTTTGATAAGCCGTTAAATGCTGTGAAATCTGCATAAAAGAAGCATCGGCCTGTGTAATATTTTGATTTAAATTGCCCAAATTGGTGACTGGTGTTTTGAGTAAATTAATAACATTTTGCAGTGAATTAAATATATTTTCCGTTGTACTCGGATTAATTTGCAGCGTATCGCCCACTTGCGCATTGCCATTCACATTGATACTCATTCCATTAAAAGTAATATCGTGACCAGGCACATAATCCGGTGCATTGGCAGGTGTCGTAGCCGGTGGAGTAGGAACAACTTGCCCTGAAGTTGCACCGATAATTTGATATCCCACCCTGCCTGAACTATTCGTAACAAACGTAATCGTGTAATCATCGGGCACATAAGCAGAAGAATCGATCACACTTCCTGGCGTTGAAGAGACAGCGCCTGAATTACCGCTGCCTGTTGTCACAGTAAATACGCCATTCCCTTGATAAATATCGCCGAAAATCCCCTGACCTGATTCATTAAAAATGGTAGACACATCGGGCGCAATATTCACCATAGTAGGTGTCGTACTTCCTTGATATTGAAACGTACCGTTAACCTGCACATAAGCAGGGGACGTGGTATTGGAACCTGAAAATACATAACCACCATTTGAATCTCTTGTATTTGCAATATTTAATAAGCTTGTTAAGTGGCCTTCCAATTCTTTAGCGATACCAATGCGATCCGTATTATTTAATGTGCCACTTTCTGCTTTTTTAATCAGGGTTTGAATATTGCTAGTAATATTCACCACGTTTTGCATGGAAGTCCCTACGATACTTGCGCGACTTTGCGCAACTACACCGTTTTCAAAATAACTTTGCAACGTATTGACAAAACTTTGCTTCGATTTAACTTGATTGGCAAGCACAGGATCATCGGATGAGCGTAATAATTTTTTTCCGGTTTCGGCTTGTTGTAGCAGAGTACTCAAACGATCAAACTCTTTTGACACTAAGCCTGATTCTCGCTGAAATTGACTGAAAGTAGGAATACGCATACTACCCCCTTGCCATCGCCATAATGGTATCAAAAATAGATTTAGCGACTTGCAAAATTTGTGCGCTAGCTTGATACGATTGTTGATATTGCGCTAATTGCATCGTCTCTTCTGGCAAACTCACACCAGAAACTTGATCGCGGCGAAGATCCGCCTGTGACTTTAGTGCATTGGTGACATCATAATTGGATTGCGCTTTATTGGTTTCAATCGATATATCATTAGTTAATGTGAGATACGCTTGCGTCATCGTAAATTTACCATTTTCAACAATACTTTGTTGATATAATTTGGCTAAGGCAAGCCCATTATTATTATCTCCTGAATTCGTATTATATCGAATATTAAAGGTATCTCCCGCCTGCATCGTGCCAGATAAATTAATACGATAACCCGGATCATAAGACCCCGCCGTTGGAAAAATATTTTTTCCTGTTGCAGGATCATAAGTCAAAGGACCTTCCATAACAGCGCTCGTCGTTGTGTTAATTAATTCATACGAGGTTGAGGAAAGAAATCGAATCATTACCGGTGGTGAAAGTTGTTTCGCAGTTGCAGTAAAAGCAGTCGTGGTAGTATCGGTTATATCCATCACTTTAATTTTACCGGTACTACTTTGTGATTGCGTTCCAACACTGACATCAACTGGCCAACCCAGTGCAAGTCTTGACGGGTCCGTACTAATCAAATTGAAATTATTTGCACCAGCGCGGGTCGGCGATACGACATATTGATCGCCTGCATTAAATGTTCCTGAGGTAATATCTATGGTAAATCCATCGGGTGCTGTAATGGTGTAAGGTAATGTGCCAGAAATAGTGCCTGTACCCATTGAAGCATTATCAGACATACGTGTCAGCACATAAGCATTGGCTGCGCCAATCGTTAATTTGTAATCGCTGGTCGCCAATTTGTTCGTATCGGTAATATTCACTCCGAACGTACCACTACCGGTGTTATTTGAATTTCGTATCACTCGATTAGTTACTAAATTAGCATTATTAATATCATTAAAAATATTTCCGCCTAAATTACCATTTGCATCCATGCCCAATGCGTTTTGTTTATTAAAATTATCTGCCATTGCGAGTGATAAACGATCCAATGACTTTTGTGTAGGTAATAAAATCTGGGTACGATAATTTAATAAAGCAGCTAATTCTCCACCACTGATAAAGCTTGTAATTGGCATATTCGTGGCGCTGCTTTTTGCGGCAATTAACAATCCTGTGGGATCTTGCGGATCAGTAAGCGTATTTAATTCCAGTGCTTGTCGTCCTGTAACCAACGACATGCCATTCACCAAATTGACACTCAACATACCTTCGGAATCCAATTGCGTCGTAAAATTAAAATATTGCGCCAATTGATTAACCAATGCTTGACGCTTATCTAAAAGTTCAGCGTTATTTTGACTAATACCCACCAATTGATCATTTACGTTAGCAATGCCACTGAGCAAGTTATTAATTTGTCCCATGTTATTTTGTAGCGAGAGATTTGTGTTCTGTATTTCTTGGTTTAACTCATTACTCAGACTTTGAAAACGCGTACCAACTCCCCCTAGTGCACTTAAATAGAGACCGCGATTTTGTGTCGAGGTCACATCCGTATTGGCTCTTTCCAGTGCACTTAATGAATCCGTAATATATTTAGTCAAGCTGGTAGCATATTCATCGAATGACGGTTCTAAATTTTTTAATTGCTGCAAATATAAACTGGCTTTCGAAAAATTGCTTTGTGAAATTTGCGCGTTTTGATTCGCTGTTTCATCAACAATTCGTCGTGCATCGCCCGCACTCACGCCATGATTAAACGCATTCTCGACAAAATCCGTCATTCTGCGGCTATAAGAAGGCGTATTCGCATTAGCAATGTTTTGGCTGATGACCGTTAACGCATATTGATTTGCCAATAAACTACTAATACCAATTTCCGAAATATTACTCATGATTTTTTTTTCCTCTTTTGCCAGATCACAAAAATTAATAGGGGAAAAATTTGAATAAAAATTGCGTTAACAATCCACCACGCGATGCATTGCCCACCTGTCCACTGCCACTGTAACTGATACGCGCATCGGCAACACGCTGCGAGGAAACTACATTATTGTTATCAATAATATCTTCAGGACGCACAATCCCAGTCAAACGGATATATTCGCGGCCTTGATTAATCGTAATCCAATTTTCACCTTGGATGACCATATTGCCATTCGATAAAACACGAGTGACTGTCACAGAAATCATGCCTTGCAATTTATTAAATTGATTCGTTTCACCTTTACCATCAAATTGTAAATTGGTGCCCGTATCAAAAACTAAATTCTTCACACCAAAACCCAACAAGACGGGTTCGGATTTTGTTCCCATATTCGTATCTTCTATTGTGGTTTTATTCGCTTTGGTTTTAGCTTGTTTTGCACCTTGAGTGGCTTCTTCCAAACGAATAGTCAACACATCGCCCACCCGGGACGCGATATGATCTTGAAACAAATTCACGTCATGATTTGCCTGATAAATAGTGCCTTGTGTTTTAGGTGGGGCGGGATTATCAATAGGATAAGTCGGTGGCAACACTGTTTCGTCGCGTAAATCCATCGTATCCATCCAATGAGAGCAACCGCACAACGCTAGCATAAGGGCTTGGGCCGTCATCATTTTTACAAATTGGCGGCTATTTTTACTGCTGCAAAAAACAGGAAGGAGATTTTTATTTTTTTTGTTCATATGCCAGCCTTACTTAAGTGGTTCGTGTTAAATTCCCCATCATGTTATCCACTGCGGAAACTGCTTTTGATGTCACCTCAAATGCACGCTGCGCTTCGATCAAATTCACCATTTCTTCAACTACATTCACGTTTGAGCTTTCAAGCGAGCCCTGAGTTAACAATCCATAACCTGAATTATCTGGCGTACCCAATACTTCGGTACCACTTGAGGCGGTTGAGAGATATAAATTTTCCCCGATCGGTTGCAAACCATCTGGATTAATAAAATCCGCTAATTGCAATTGCGCTAATTGCTGCGGCGTGTTGCTGCCAGGTGTCACAACAGAAACGATACCATCTTGACTGATCGTTAAATTAGTATATTGATTAGGCAGCGTGATGGGGGGCTGTAACACATCCCCATTGGGTAAGGTCACTTGGCCTTGATCATTTACTTCAAAGTGACCCGCGCGCGTATAAGCAAATCCGTTGCCGTTTGGTAATTGTACTTGGAAAAAACCTCGGCCTTGAATCGCAACATCCAGCGCTCGTTGAGTTTGAATTAGTGAACCATTGGTATAAATTTTTGAGTTACCGACTAATTTCGTCCCTGTCCCCATCATAAAACCATTGGGCGATTTGGTTTCTTGCGTTGTTTGCACGCCAGGTTGTTGATGAATGACGTAGGGCAAATCTTCAAATTCCGCACGGCTTTTTTTGTAAGCAGGCGTGTTGGCGTTTGCAAGATTGTTACTGATAATTTCTAAATTTTTATGCTGCGCTTCCAATCCGGATTGAGCAATAGCTAAGGCAAGATCCATGTCTGCAATCTCCTATTATTTTGGCAACTCCAATAACCCATTCGATCTGGTGGCCAGTTCTTGAATGGTTTTCATCAAATTGGTGTGAAATTCAAAATTACGGGATAACTCGATTAAATCAGTTAATGTTTGGACTGTGTTAACGTTACTATTTTCCAGCGCACCGGAGACTAATTGCACCTTATCGCTGCGCGGCGAAATAGACGTATCACCCGTCATATAAAACAAGCCGTCGGTGCCTTTACGTAAGGTTTTAATATCCGGATTCGTCAATTTAATACGATTTAAGATGACCAAATCCTTTTGGCCTATAATTTTTGCGGTCACTGTTCCATCAGCGCCGATTGTCACTCGCTCCGTTTGATTAGGCAAAGCAACAATGCCATTACTCCCAATCAGCAATTCACCTGACTGGGTGGTGAGCCGATTATTTTTAATCTGTAAATTACCAGCTCGCGTATAACCTTCCGCTCCATCTAGTCCTTGAACTGCAATAAATCCATCGCCTGAAATAGCCACATCTAAACTTCTACCGGTATTGATAATCGGCCCTGGTCGAAAATCCGAATACGTTTTATCTACGACAGAATACACACGCGTTTGATCACCTGAACTCGCCGTAGCCACGGATTTTTTTGATTCAAAATCCGCTCGAAAACCAATCGTTCCTGCATTGGCTAAATTATTGGTGATCACTTCCAATTGCCGCATGGATTCTCTCGCACCGCCCGTACCCACGAAAAGAGCCTTATCTACCATAACTTATTTCCTTATAATTTTGTCACCGTCTGCATGACTTCGTTATAGGTTTGCTCAACTTGTGCATTGGCTTGGAACGTATTTTGCGCGTTGATCAAACTCACCAATTCTGCTGCTAAGTCCACATTCGACGTTTCTAATTGGCCTTGACGTAGATTGTTTGAACTGTTGGATGTATTGACGATGGGATCACCCGAATCGGTCGTGGCCAGCCATTTAGAGCCGCCGAGATTTTGTAAATTTTGCGGCGATTGAAAATTTGCCAAGGCAACTTGACCCACAACAATCGGTGGGCCATTACTGTAAATAGCTGTAATAATCCCACTGTTGTCCATTTGAAAGTTGGTATAAACACCAGCAGAATAACCATTCGTAGTGAAAGGTAAGGTGCTATCTGGGCTACCGTATTGCGTCGTGCCAGCCGTATCAACCGCAAACGACATAGGAGCGGCCCCGGTTGTCGGCGTAAAAGCTAATGCACTTAATCCTGTTGAACCGGTTAATTGGCCGCTAGAATTAAACGATAATGTGCCGGGGGCTCCGCTGTTGACCACCGTTCCATTGACAGAAGCAAACACATTCCAAGAATTTGCGGCGGATTTTGCATAATACAAATCTAAATTAGTCGGATTACCCAAGCTGTCATAAACTGTCGTATGCGTGGTGTAATTATAGGTTGCATTATTCGAGGCGCTAAATGCAGGAACAGCAGGGATAATGGCATCACCGGAATTTAAGTTCAAACCATGTGCAGTCACTGTCGTACTAGCTCTTGCTGGCTGCGGTGAAGTATTAATTTTGAGGTCGCTTGGCACACTGCCTGCGGGAATAACGCCATTTGCAGCAGGAAAACCTTGTAAGCGATCATTCCCATTAACAAAATAACCCGATGTTTGGTCTAACTCAAAATTTCCATAGCGACTATAACTCACTTGACCGGATGCTCCGTCTCTTAATACAAAAAACCCACTTCCGCTAATGGCCATATTTCCCGGCAATCCCGTCGACTGATAACCGCCAGGCGAAAAATTTTGTTGCACTGAATCTAATGTGACACCAATACCAATTTGTGCCCCGGATGCATCATTTCCTGACGGAAAAATATCAGCAAAACTCGCGACGGATTTTTTAAATCCACCCGTATTGGCGTTAGCAATATTATTACTTATGACGTCCATGTTCGACATTGCGGCTTGCATGCCAGTCGTTGCAATATTTCCCATACCCATGGCTGATCTCCTCTATAAAATTTTCACTATATCGCCCATGCTGGTGCCACCCATTTGCTCGAGATTTAAAACAACACCACCGTCTTTTTGATTCACTGCCACACTATTCACTTTGAAAGAACCTGCGGTCGGCACCTCCATCGATTTTCCATTCATCACCGCCGTTGCAACCACTTGATAAACACCTTCAGTCGTTTGCGTTGTACCGTTATTACCAATTCCATCCCATTTAAAATCAATTAATCCACCCGATGCAGAAGGGCCGTTATTAATGGTTTTAATTACATTTCCTGCCATGTCTTTAATGGTAATGGTCACGGCTTCAGCGGGAGCAGGTAACAAAGCAGATCCACTCAATCCATCGGTCGGAGAAAAAGGGCTGACCTTACTCGGTACTTCGACACGTTTACCAATCAACTGAGTAGCTTGTAAAACTTGGGAATTGCTCAAAGCAGAACTCACGTTTTTGCTCACATCTTTCAAGGTATCTTGCATGGATTTGGACGCGCTGATCGAACTGATCTGCGCCATTTGCTGCAGGATGGCACTGCTATCGGTGGGACTCATGGGATTTTGATTTTTCATTTGCGCTAAAAAGAGCGTGATAAAATCATCCGGCGCTAATTCTTTTTTAGGCACGTTTGTCGTATTCAGTGCAGCGGCACCAAGTGCACTTGCTGTAGCGGATGCAGAATTATCGACTGGCATGTTAAGACCTCACTATTTTAAAACATCTAATGATTGAACCAATAAATCTTTGGTCGTATTCATGACTTGAATATTGGCTTCATATTCTTTCGAAGCTGCGATCATATTGGTCATTTCTTCGATTGGATTGACGTCAGTCTTAAAAACAAAACCATCCGAATTGGCTAATGGATTGGTAGGATCGTACTGTTTTTCCAAGGGTTTTTGACTGTTAGAAATACGCGTCACGCGCACGCCGCCTATCGGCTGTTCGCTATCGGCGACGCCTGGAATTTTGTGCGTCACTTCGGAAAAAATGGGAAATTTTGCGCGGTAAGTTGCATCGGGTGTACCACCCACGCTATCTGAATTCGCTAAATTACTCGCTATTGTATTCATGCGAATACTCTGAGCGCTCATACCACTCGATGCATTCGTTAAAACGCGTTCAAGAGAATCTGTCATGATTAGTCTCCTTTAATCGCTTTCGTTAACTGGTCCGTTTGTGTTTGGATAAAGGTAAGACTGACTTTGTATTTCAACGCATTAGAAATAAAATCTTTGCGCTCGATATCTTCATCCACCGTGTTACCATCCGCGCTTTTTTGCATCGGCACCCGATACATCACTGGTAAGCCACCCACTGTTTCTTGATTCCCTTGCAAATGGCCAGGTTCCGTAACAGCCAGTGTGCCGCTTTGATTACTCACTTCCTGATGCATTAATTTTTGAAAATCAATGTCACGCGCTTTGTAGTTGGGTGTTGCGCTATTGACGACGTTATTACTTAGCAATACCGCGCGATCTTCGCAAATTTGCAATGCTTTTGCTGATGCACCAAATAGCTTATCCATATAAAAACTCCTGTCCCGATGCTTAAATAAGTGCAATATTCATGCCAGGCGTTTGGCATGCTTAAAAATGGATTTAAATAAGATAAATAAGTTTTTTATTGAGCAAGTCAGGGTTAAAAATGCGCGTATATCGGGGGAATTTTTAAAAACTTAAATAGAAATTTTTGCCGCCTTGGGCAATTCTTGCCGTGTTATACTAAAAAATGTAGGGTGGATTAGACGCGCTTTTAGCGTCGTAATCCACCATTCTGACGCGGATTCGGTGGACTACAACACTAAAAACGCGTGGAATCCACCCAAAAGAGGACATAATTATGCGTATCTCGACAAAACTTCACGTTTTTTGTTTAAGTGTTTGTCTGGCCATGAGCCATCACGCATTTGCTGAGGGAAATGTTACGATTAATAACAACACCAGCGCGCCTCCTCAAGCGCCGGCTCCAGTACAACAATGTGGCGGCAATCAAAATAATGTTTATGACCCCCGTGTACCGCCTGCGGGCAGTTATATCATTCAAAATAGTGACGGCTCATCGAATCAACTTTACACAACAGGTGAGAAAAAACCGTATTATGTTGATAACAGCGGATGCAATAGCAATGTAGCACCTGTGCAACCGTATGCATTTGTCGGTGGCGGGGGGCATAGGGGAAGATAATTCGCGGGCTGGGTGGTGGGTCTAACTCCACCCAGCTTATCCGCCTCTCACTGCAGGCTCACTATAATGCGACACCTTATTCAGCTTTAGCAATGCCGCTTCTATTGTCAAATTTTCCTGACAAATTTTGGTAATAATGGCTTGATCACGCTCGTATAATTCCGTGAAATAATTTTTTAATGCAACTTTATCAATGTCCTGCGAAAAAAAATTCATTAATCTTTTAATAAGACGAAAACGCAGATCCACCATCGCCGCTAAATCAAGAAACTGACCTTCGTACAATTTTTTTTGTATTTCTTGCGTGAGAAAATCCACTTCGCGACGCAGCAAATTGACTTGTGTTTGCACCTGAGTCATAGTCATTTAGCCTCCGCTGCAATGCCATCCCAACCTTCTTTGATATTTTGCAACATGATTTGCGTTTGCTCTAAATATTTTTCGTCATTGTATAAAGTCGCTTGCAAGAAATTTTTTTGCATCATCTCATACAATGCATCCAATTGATTAGCGAGAGCTTCTGCTCTTTTATCTTGAAAATTTAGACAAACACGTAAATAACTCACGATTTCTGATGCATTGGTAATGGCTTGCTGTTTCTTTTGAATGTCTGAATTTGCAATCGCGTTTTTGGCGTCTTTTACTGCTTGAAAACATTTATCTATTAACATCTGAACTCTACGATGAGCAGACGCACCTAATACTTCACTGCTGATTTCCACTTCAGAATACAATTGTGAAGAGCTCTTCATAAAATCTCCTTATTTATTTACCGCCCATCATTTGAATTTGTTGAAACATATAGTTACTTATGTTTTGCATATTCGTTAATGTGACTTGCAACTGTGCGTATTTTAACGATAAAGAATCTTTTCTTTCTTGGGTAGCAATCGTTTCATCTTGAATGTCTTGCGTGACTTGATTCAACGCTGTATTAACCACCGCAATACCACCCGCTTTGGCATCATTTAATGCTTTCCAAACCAAACCTGTGCCTGCATTTAATCCATCATTCAAGACACCAGCAAATGCCCCATTTTGGGTATTAAATAATGCAGCTTGTACGTTGGAATAATGATTCGTTAAAGCCGAAGATAACATAGTTGAATCCACTTGAATTAACCCTGTTAAATACGCTGTTGTCACATCTTTACCATTTGCCATGGTCACTTGAACAGTTTGAGGAGTTGTATTAGGTACAATTCCATATTGTGTGAGAGAGCTTAATTTCATCTCATCTTGCAAAGTAGATTTGATTAGGTTGAGATTAGGATCAGGAGCTGAAAGCTGGACCTGTGCTTGACTAATGAGCGACATAATTTGATTATAAGAAGTGACAACATCTTGCAAAGTCGTTGTCACATTATTAATTTGACTAGACGGCGTCAAAATAATATTTGTATCACCTTCATTCAATAATGTCACATTGACACCTTGAATGATGTTGCTATTGCTTGCTTGTTCGAAATTCAAATTATCATACGTAAATTCTGCATTTTGCGCTGTTGTTAACGCCGTCATGGTCAAACCAGTCCCGGTTCCCGTTATATTGACGTTATTATTCAGACCGGTTTGATTAGACGACACCACTAACTGATATTGGCCACTGACTGTTGAGACGATAGATGCCGTTACACCTGCATTGTTCGCTTGGGCTGTATTGTTAATACTCGAAACAATGGTTTGTAACGAATCGCCTGCTCCAATATTGACATTAAATTGTTGCGTCGGTGAACCGTCAGGGCCTAATTTAATCGTGAGAGCTTGCGAATAACCGAGTGCCGTGTTGGTGCTGGAAATATTTTGTGATTGCAAGCTGCCGGCTTTCGCTAATTGTTCGACGTGCAATGTATGTGAGCCAGGTGAAACCGCACCTGTAATTTGCGCATTCACAATACCACTCGTCGAATACCCAACTTGATAGGTGGGATTAAATGCTGTTTGTAATTGCGTTAACTTTTGTTGAAATGTATTCACTAATTGCTGCAACTGCGTATAAACACTGGATTGAATTTTTAAGCCACTTTGTTTTTGATTTAACTGGTCCAAAAAAGGTTGTCTGCTTTTATCGATACCCGCTTGTTCTCGCATCATTTGCGTTTTAACAAAGGTATCCACATCTAATGAACCAATCCAAGAGCTATCTGTTGCCATAATATTTTTCCCTTTTTTTATGAAAATCCCGGAGCGCGAACCCCGGGATTAGCTTAAATAGCCTTAATTGGTCAATTACCCTTGCAATAACTTCATGACCAACTGAGGCACTGTATTGGCTTGGGCCAACATCGCAATGCTCGCCTGGGTGAGAATATTAAATTTCGCCTGGTTCGAGCTTTCCGCCGCATAATCTGCATCCATAATGCGCGATTTTGCAGCATCCAAACTTGCAGCATTACCGTTGTTGTTATTGACGGCCGCTTGCAAATTAACTTGGCTTGCACCTAGATCTGCCAAACCGGTCGTGACAGCAGTCAAGTTATTCAGGCTATCCAACGCGGATTGTGCGTTTCCTGACGAATCCACTGCCAAGGACGCAATATTCAATCCTGCTGAACCGGTTGTTAAATTTGTCAATGTGACAGACAAACGGTCATTTGATGTATTACCGCTACCCACTTGAATGCTGATAGAACTAGTTGACCCATCCAACAAATTAACCCCGTTGAATGAAGCAACACTGGCAACGCGATTAATTTCAGATAACAATTTTTGAAATTGCGTGTCAATATTGCTTAATTGAGAAGATGAATAAGTACCTGTGGATGCTTGTGCTGCTAAAGTGGTCATTTGACCCAATAGAGATGAAATATTGGTCATTGTACTTTCGGCAGTTTGTACCAATGAAATACCGTCATTCGCATTACGCACACCTTGACGTAAGGAGTTTGAGGTATTGGTCATGCTGGTTCCGATTGCCAAGCCTGCCGGATCGTCAGCCGCCCCGTTAATGCGCATACCGGACGACAAGCGTTGCAATGCTTGCGAAAGCCCTGCTTGGTTGTTCGCCAGATAGTTCTGGGCGAGCAAGGCATTGACGTTAGTATTTATGACAAATGGCATGATTATCTCCTTAATGAATTCGGTTAATCCCCATTACTCCTATCGACCTTTATAAAAAATACTTAAATCTTTTTATGCATAGGTATCGACGATTTGATTGGGATCGTGAGGGGATTCACTTGAAGAGATAACTTGCTTTTCTGGGCTATCTGAACTTTCTTTGGACATTTTCGGTACGAAATGAGGGGGCTCTTCATGGGTTTGGCCCGTCAAATCCGCCATAGAAGATTGCACTTCAACTTGGGTCAATAAAATATCAGCATCTTTAAATTGTTGGTGCAATTGCGGCAAATTGGCTTCGACTATTTCTTTAACTCGGTTACTTTCGGTCAGCAGAGTTAATTGCGCACTTCCCTTATCTATTTTTAATTTGGCCAAAACACTACCCAAATCTGGCGGATAGATCTTTATTTTTGCATCATAAGATTCTTTTAAAAAAGGACCCACTGAGGACGCGACAATATCAATTTGAGGTTCATACGGCAAAACCGACGATTGTTGCACGGAAACAGGCAAGCTATCCGTATGCAGAATAGAAGCGGATGACGTAGTCTGTTGCAAAACAGAGCCTCCCGACAGGGTATGACTATGAATAAAGTGACTTAATTGCGTAAAAGTTTGCATAGCAATTTGGCTCTGGGATGGGATGGACTTATCTTCAAAAGCCGGTTGTGCATGGGTTGTTTTAAGCGATGCTGCTTGACTTATTTCCGCCGTTTCTAACATCTCAATGGCATCCTCTATGGATGGGGAGGGTTGAGATTGCGTGGAAAAAATACCTGCAGAAGGGCGTGAAATGGGGAGAGAAGAGGATGATATTTTTTTCAAAGCAGTATCTAGAGAAGGCTTGGATTTAGGTGCCTCAACTGGCATTAACTTTTCTGATAATTGAACACTTGACAAATAATCCGCCATGTTTTGTTTTTCTGGCGTAACGTTGACTGCATCATTCGCATTACGTGGCGACGTAGGCACGGATAGCGGAATAGTTTCTGATGCTACGCTCTCCATAGGCAAAACATTTACTGCAAGCACAGGAAGTGTTTTTTCTGAAGCATTATTATTTTCTATTTTATTAGGCGATAACGTTTGTTGCACAAAATTCAATTGTGACATCAGAGGATGATCCTCTAATGCATCTAAAGAAGTCTTTGAATTTTCCGAAGAAACAGGTGTGCTCAATGCAGAAATTCCATCACCCTGAGACCTAGACAGTGGCATAGTCGATGAAGGCGACTCAGATAAAGCCTGCAATGGTGATTTTTGCGAGGGCTGGGATGGTGGCAATTGAACGGTCCCTAGCGGCTCTTGCATTTGCAAAATTAAATTATAAAAAAAGGCGGAAGATAAAGTGGATTGAGCGGCTAACGTATCTTCTGTTGATGCAGTTTGCTTTGAAGGATCTGAAGTGGAAATCTTCACGTGTACCTCCTTGTTTTAAGAGGTTCCTATCGCAACAATAAATACAGTGGATTTTAAATAGTAACACTTTTTCTGTCTAATGGTCATCCCCTAATGCTGGCTTTATTGTCAGCCCTCTCTATTGTCATCCCCGAATGTTCTTGTCGGGGATCTTCTTTTAATAAACAGATCCCTGACAAGAGCATTCGGGAATGACAGTAAAGCCACAGTTAGACAGATGACATACAACAAACCCACATGTTACTGTATTTTAATGACCTCCCTACACAGGATGCTCGCCATGGATACCACACGATCTGTGCAAAAAAACGTGCAAATTCATTTTCCTGAAGAAAAAGTACGTGCCTCCGATTTAATTTCTGCATTAAATCATTACGAAAATAAAATAAAAGTTCTTTCTCTCGACTGTTTTGACACCCTTCTTTGGCGAAAAGCAGCAACACCTACCGATGTTTTTTATGATTTACAAAATCGTCCTGCATTTCATGCGCTCGGCTTCACCAGCTTAATGCGCGTGACAGCGGAAAATAACGCTCGAAAAATCAAAATGATTCAACACAATAAATATGAAGTCCGACTGAATGAAATTTATCAAGCGCATTTTCCTAATCTAAGCAAAGAACAACTCCAAGCCCTGGCCGATGATGAACTCGCGGCCGAAATCGAAACTTGCTATGCTTTTCCACCCTTGCTGGAATTGATACGTAAGGCACATGAAAAAAAAATAAAAATAATTATTGTCAGTGATACTTATTTAAAACTTCATGAGTTGACTCATTTATTGACGAAAACACTCCCTGCCGATGTCATGGCAGCCATTGATAAAATTTTTTGTTCGTGTGAATATGGCAAATCAAAACGCGGCGGTATTTTTAAAGACGTTATAAAAAAGCTAAATGTTCCTGCATCAACCATCTTGCATATTGGCGACAATGTAACAGCAGACTTTATCGCTCCACGTCGAATGAAAATAAACGCATTACATTTTCAGCATCATGATGAACACATCGAAGATTTATTGCGCATGCAAGCATTATCAGCGAGCATAATCAATCCTGATGTTCGCTATCAACGTCCACTCGATCACCCCTTTCGCGGTTTGTTGGCAACTACCAAAATTTGTCCGCAAAAAACGGAAGAATTAATTGGTTATGCTACATTAGGCCCTATTATCTACGCATTCGCTGCATATATCTTGGATGAAATCAAACAATTTGAACAAGCGGGGAAAAAAGTAAAAGCCGCTTTTTTAATGCGCGATGCGTATTTACCATCACTCGCAACCGATGCCATCGCCGGAGAATCAATAGGCAAACGCATTCGCATTAGTCGTTTCACAGCCTACTCCGCTGCTTTTCGTACGAAAAATGATGTTGATCGTTATCTTGCAGAAGTCATTAACACGAACCGTTTTGAAGACATTGCACGTCAATTACTAATTCCAAGTGAAATAGCTGCACCCTTAATTCAACATGCTTTGCAGGACGCTGACCCTGCACTTAAATTTTCACAACTCGTCCATCACGAAACTATTTTGCAATGCATTTTTAAAGAATCACACAACTGTCGTCTCAAATTAAAAAATTACTTAGAAAAAGAACTCGATTTAAAAAAAGGTGATAGCCTGCTTTTTATCGATCTCGGCTACTCAGGCACAGCACAGCGCTTGTTAGAACCGGTGTTTAAAGAAGAATATGGCATTGAAATTATAGGGCGCTATCTTATCGCTCTGCCTATTCCCAACTGGGAATCCTCTCGACGCGGCTTGCTAGATCGCTCTCATTTTGATGAGCGCACACTCCATACACTCGTTGCTTATATCGCATTATTAGAACAACTTTGTACGTCATCTGAAAAAAGTGTTATTGGTTATGATGATGCAGGCAACCCCCTTTTCAACGAATCTACTTTCAGTGATGAGCAATATCGGAAATTAAATCTGGTTCACACAGAATGTTTACGCTTTGTAAGAGAGGCTAAATTGTTCTTAAAAGATATCCCACTCAGCCAACGTATGCTACGGGATAATACAGCAGCAGCATTAATTCGCATGATTTACATACCGACTGAATCCGAAATTAACTATCTACAATCGTTTGAATTTGATTTAAATTTAGGAACAAACGATATTTTCAATATGTTTGACATCGAGAAAGGGTTAATTGGTTTACGACGGCACGGCATTTTTTCTTCCTTTATGGAAAAAAACTCTAAATCCTTTCGCACCAATACACCGGCTGAATTACGTGCAGCCGGGCTCGATATGTCTCTCACTCTGCTCTCTCAACACCGTTTCGCCCTGGATTTTAGACTCAAGGACATCCATTTACGACATGAAAAATTAAACATTATTGCGATGCATGGTAATGAATCCACGCAAACGACCATGGAAGCACAAGTTACGCATGATGGTTATTTTGCATTGTGCGTCCCCTTGGGCACAGGAAATTTTCAAATAGGGATTTTATTTGGTCAAAAATATCAATGGGTCGAGATTGAAAGCACTGAGCTCATCAAAATGGAAACGTTTCTAACAACCAGTGAATCTGCGTTTCGTGAAGATTATTCATCTAATTTATTGTTTGGGCAAATGGAAAATCGAGGTGGGAAATTATTCGAATGCACCAGTCCGGTGGGATTTATGATGGTTAATCCAACATTGCAGGGGAAGAATGAAAACAATTATGCTGTTAGAGTGGTTTTTAGGCCGATTGTGGTAAGAGAGTAGATTTTGGTTTTGGTGGACAAAGCATACCGTGTCCACCAGTTTAAACCCCACAAACCTCCAACCCCTTCACTCGCTCTAACGCTCCCTGTACCAGCAATGACTCTGGATAATCCACCCTCAACTCTTCTAATTTTTTACGCGCAAACAATGGATTTCCTAGATAAGCCGCGCAAACCGCGTGAGCTATGGTCAAGACACAGACAATGCTAGGAGGATGCGAACTATCCAATAATTCATCTATATAATTCGCCAATGCAATCAAGCTATCTCTGCCGTCAGATTCAGCAGATAATTTAAAAATATTCCATATTTCCGGATGATCTGCATCATCTCCTAACATGTCCAATAAGCGTTTGACTGACATTTCCATTTCTGCTGAATTCATTACTTCTAAATTTTCTTCCATAGGAAAAGTAGCATTTTGTTGCATTTTTTTCAAATCATAGGCTATCAAATAATTTGCAATACGATTCTTTTCAAGATTGGCTAGCAAAGGTTGCTGGTGATAAGGCGCAATCTTGCTTGCGATAAAAGCCGCTTGTGGATGACTTCTATCAAACAAGATACCCAACCCAAAGACACTGGGAATAAATCCCCAATAAAATTCATCTTGATATGCTATAAAAAAATCTTCAATCGCTGTTAGCACGCCATTTTGCTCACCACCCTCAGTCAATGCATATGCGAGATTTTTTTCTCCCCGACCTTCCATGATTTTGATGTCATTCCTGACAACCGAATAATCTCGCGAAAAAGGTTGACGAAATTGTTCTGGAATACGCTCAGGAAAAGAATACCAATCACGTCTAGCGCAAGGCCACGCCACATCATGAATAAATACGACCATGGGTTTCTGATATTTCTTTGCTGACGCATAGATTGCGCATAATTCATGATAAGTCGTAAACCAATTTGGATTCCCATGCAAAAACCATGCATCGATTGCAGGTAATTTTTCAATACCCGTTAAACCATTTTCTGCTAAATGGGTGATAGTTTCATTTACCGTTGTTACCCATTGTTGAAATTCAGGTGAATATTCATCATCCACTACCATTAATTTCCCCGATCTGTTCGCCAACCAAGAATGCACGTACTTGCTATTTTCTAGATCCATTGCGGACAATTCAGCAATAGAATTCGCTTGAATCAGGTCTAAAATAGGATAAATAATCGGAAAAAACTCTGCCATTGAAGAGACAAGTAAAGAATTTTTCATAGAATTACTCTCCATTTTCTGCTTGCATTTTTGTTCGAATCCGAGTGACTGCTTGACTATGAAGCTGACAAATACGTGCTTCGGTTACGTTTAAAATTTCGCCAATTTGTTTGAACGTAAATTCATCGACGTAATAAAGTGATAAAACCAATTGCTCACGCTCTGGCAATTTGAGAATGATTTTTTTTAAATGTTCTTTGACACCTTCATCTTGCGTTAATTCCTGTGGATTTGTTGAACAATCCCCGAGCAGAGAAGCGTTTTGGTCAATCTCATCCAAACTTAAAATGTGACAAATACTAATTTCTTGAGAAATTTTATAATGCTCTTCGAGCGAAATGCCTAATTCGGCAATAATTTCTTCTGTAGTGGCTTGATGTTGGTCACGTTGCTCTATCTTAGAAATCGCTTCAGCCATCTTTTTCATATTGCGAATGGTTTCACGCGTTACCCAAGAATTTTTGCGTAGCGAATCAATAATGGCACCGCGAATTCGAATACTGGCATACGTTTCAAAGCTTGCGCCCGCACCAGGCTTATAATGCTTTCTTGCTTCTAACAACCCCAAAAGACCCGATTGCAATAAATCATCAAATTCAATATGGGAAGGTAAACGACGCTTAATATAAAGCACAATTTTTTTGACAAGCGGGCGATGCTGGATCACAAATTCTTCCAGTTTCGCCCCATCTGCATTTTCTTCATAAACATTTATGCTATGCATAAACGCTCCTTGAATTTTTAGCTTTTCACCAACCTATCAAAAAAGAACTGGATTCCGCCTACGATAGAGTTTTCATTTCGCCAATGATGAATGCCTTGGCAAAGATTCTGAATAGCCATGGCAGCCGCGGTTTGAGGAAATTTATCGACAATGGCAACACGTTCACGGGCAGCCATGCTGATATATTCATCTTGGGGGACATGACCCAAATAATGCAGGCTTATGTTAATGAATTTGGCTGCAACATCTTGGAACTTGCTAAAAACTTGATAACCCTCCGCCGGGCTTTTGACTTTATTCACTACAATGCCGAAACGACTGCGGGCATATTTTTGATGAAGAATTTTTATGACAGCATAGCCGTCCATCAACGAAGAGGGATCATTACAAATAGTCACGATAATATCTTGCGCAGCATGGGTAAAATCCATCACTTGATTGGATATACCCGATGCAAGATCAATAATCATGATATCAATATTATCTGTCAAAGAAGAAAATGAACGAATTAACTCAATGGATTGAGCCGACGATAAGTCCGCCATTTTTTGAATGCCAGACGCAGAAGGAATGATTTTGATATCATGAGGCCCACGAATACAAACATCAGCCAAATCACATTCACCTGCAAAAACATCATGCAGTGTTTTTAATGGATGCAAGCCTAGCATCACATCCACATTGGCCAGCCCCAAATCCGCATCGAACAGAAGCACCTTCTTTTTTAATTTCGCAAATGCCACTGCCAAATTAACGGATAATGTTGTTTTTCCGATACCCCCTTTGCCACCCGTAATAGAAATGATACGCAGTGGTTTAGGTGAATTAGAAATGTAATGTGTGTTTTCCATAGAGACCTTCTATCCATTGTTTTTTGCGACCGAAAAAACTCCATTTTTTCTTTTTTGCTGCTTGTTGCCTTTCTTTATCTTGCTCTTTTTTGGCATTATCACTCACGACTTGATAAAGCGTCATAATATGATTAGTTAATTTTTGAATGCTTTCTTGCATGAGCTGCAATTGAATATTTAATTTATCAATGGTGTCTTTGTCGACATTTGTTTTTTCCACGTCGACTTCATTCGTTTCCACATCATTAACTGGCAATCCTGCTAACACTTCCACACCATTTTCTGTCCGGCGAGTAGAATAAACTAGCGCATTAGGACCAAGTTTACGATGCACCATTAAAATGGCTCGTTGAGTATCTAATGCAATAAATCGACGCAGCTTCATAAATAAAACCTCGCTTATCCAATTTTTGCAATGATATTTAATTGTTTATCATCCGGTATTTCGTTGTGGGCCAAAAAATGCATGCTAGGAATGCCCGGTTTAAATAATTTTTCCAACATGGCGCGTAACTCATTTGTCACTAACATCACGGCTGGCATCGATTCAATTTCACATTTCCGCACGTATTCCAGCAATTTCGCGTATACTTTTTCAGTTAACGAAGGTTCAAGGATCATCATACGTTCGCCTGCTTCTAAATTCTGTTGTATGGATTTATGCAATATTTGTGCCAAGTCATTATCCAAAACTGCAACAGGCAATTCTTTTTTATCACTACAAATGCTATAGACGATTAAATGCTTCAAAGCCACGCGGACAGATTCTACCAATTGATCGATATCTTTCGTTTTTGCCCAGGCTTCAATCATTTTTTCGGAAATGGTACGAATATCAATAATAGGAATACCCGATTGCAATAGTCGTTGTAAAACGGTGACAATTACATGCAATGGCACGCCTTGAGCGCTAGAAGTCAGTGTTTCAGCTAGTTTAGGGGTGACTCGTGTTAATTTATTAATGAGTTGCTGGACTTCATCATAACCCAATAAATGGCTGGCATTATTACGAATCACTTCATTTAAATGGGTCGCAATGACGGTACTCGCATCGACTACAGTAAAACCCAAGCCTTGCGCATAATCTCGTTGATCTGCGGTAATCCAACAAGCATCCAGACCAAAGGTCGGATCTTTGCATTGCATGCCTGACAAACTATGCTGAATATAACCGGGATTAATCGCAAGATTCATCTCAGGATAAATAGTCGCTTCGGCTACGATAATGCTTTTCATAAAAATACGATAGTTATTGGTGGCCATTGTTAAATTATCTTTTACATGCACGGTGGGAATTAAAAAACCTAAATCATGCGATAGTTTTTTTCGCACCCCTTTAATACGATTAATTAATAAACCATCTTTATTTAATCCGACTAAACTCACCAAACTGAAACCAATTTCCAAGGAAATTCGATCGGTAGATACGACTTCATCCCAATCCAATTCAGTTAATTCAACCGGCTGATTCATTTCGGGCGTGACTTTTTTCTGAGTTTCGACTAATCGTTTTTTATGAATCAAATAAGACGCAAGCAATGCAAGCGATGCCAAACTCATAAAAGGTAAATGCGGCATGTTTGGTATAAGCGCCAAAATGAACATTGTCGCACCCGTGACAATTAATGGCTTAGGATTCTTAAATAATTGATTTAAAGTTTGTTCACGAATATCTTGCTCATTACTCACTCGGGTGACCATAATGGCGGCAGAAATGGACATGAGTAATGAAGGAATTTGCGCAACCAATCCATCACCAATAGTCAAAATAGAGAAATTTTTAACAGCAGCTGCCAAAGGCATGCCATGTTGAAAAATACCAATGACGATACCACCGATCAAATTGATAAATAAAATGAGGAGACCCGCTACTGCATCGCCGCGTACGAATTTGCTCGCACCATCCATCGATCCATAAAAATCAGCTTCTTGCACAATTTCAGCACGACGCTTTTTGGCTTCTTCTTGCGTAATCACGCCTGCATTTAAATCTGCATCAATCGCCATTTGTTTGCCCGGCATCGCATCCAATGTAAAACGTGCACTGACTTCAGAAACACGTCCAGCACCCTTGGTGATAACGGCAAAATTAATGATCATCAAGATGGCAAATACGATCATGCCGACAACAAAATTTCCGCCAATCACGACTTCACCAAATGCTTGAATAACCTTACCTGCAGCCGATGTACCCTGACTGCCATGCAGCAATACCACACGAGTAGATGCGATATTTAGCGTTAATCTCAATAATGTAGTCACCAGCAAGACGGTTGGGAAAATACTAAATTCGAGTGGGCGAAACACATAAACGCAGACCATTAATACAATTAACGATAAAGTAATATTCGACGTAAAGAGCAAGTCCAGCAAAAAAGGAGGTAAAGGCAAGATGGTCATGAGTAACATGACAATAATCAAAAATAAAATACCAAAATTAAAACGCTTAATCATGTCAGGGTTAAGTATGCTAAGTAAGTTATTCATCGTACACAAACTCCTCTGGGAGCGTGAAATGATTGACAAAGCTGGGTGATTTACCAATACCTAATTGAAAATTTTTCAACTGATGCACATACGACAAAACAATAGCCACTGCCATATACAGTTCAGGATGAATTTCCATCCCTATTTTAGTCGTATGGTAAATTGCGCGAGCGAGAGGCGGTGCTTCATAAATTGGAATGGCATTTGCAATAGCAAGTTGCTTAATTTGTTGGGCTAAGTAATCTTTTCCTTTGGCGACCACCCGAGGCGCATGATCTTTTTTTTCATCATAGCGTAATGCTATGGCATAGTGAGCAGGGTTGGTGACAATCACATTGGCTGTCGGCACGGATGAGGCGAGACGTTGTTTAAACATCGCAATTTGTGCCGAGCGAATTTTTCTTTTAACCTCAACACTTCCTTCTGTATCTTTCTGTTCATCTTTTAATTCTTGGCCGGTCATTTTATTTTGGGTTTGAAATTGGTAATAATGATAAGCCACATCAAATGCCACCGTAATAATCAGCGCCACCGAGATATAGAAAATAAAATCCTTTAATATGTCATAACTTGCACTCAAGCTATAATGAATCGACTCACTCATCAAGCCGCAAATTTCAACTTTTTTGTAATAAATAAACAATATCAACACGCCTAAAATAAGAGTGGCCTTAAACATTGAACGGACAACTTCTATGCTGGTTTGTTTAATTGAAAACATTTTTTTAAGATTATTCATAGGATCTAATTTTTCTAGTTTGAACTGAATGGCATCCAAGGTGAAGTTCCAGCCACCAAACAAAAAGGGGGAAATTAGCACGGTAATCAATGCCAAAATAAATGCCGGCAATAAAATTTCAATATTACTTAAGAAGATTTTTTTAATAACCAAAACCAACAATTCTTGATTATTTGGCACCTCGCGTATGGCCGAATAAGCAGTTAAAAAATTCCCGGAGAATTGTTTTTTAAATGAATCAGCCATAAAAATAATTAAACCAATAATCACCAAAAAAAGCATCCCACCCGTTAAATCTTTAGAGCGCAAGACTATACCTTTCTTGCGCAATTCCACCAGACGTTTGCCTGTCGCTAAATGTTTTCGCTCTTGGCCATCTTCATTTTCCATACTATTTCAATCCTAAAATAGTACTTTGCAATAAGAGTAAATTTTGTTGAATAAAATCCGCGCCTCTATTTATCAATAATTCAAATGTCACATAGACACTAATTAGACCCAAAATAAGCGTTAAATTAATCCCGATAGAAAATATATTAAATTGAGGAGCAAAACGTGTCATGACCGCTAACGAAAAATTGGTCACCAAAATGGCAATAATCACCGTGATTGATAGCATAATGGCATTGGTGAATATCACGCTAGAATAATCTAAAATCGTTGAAAAAGACTGAGTGAAAGAAAGATAATGACCCACCGGTATGATAGAAAAACTATCGACTATCGTTTTTATAATAAAAAGATGCCCATCCAACAACAAAAAAACCAGCATGATAGAAAATGAATAAAATTGCGTTAAACTTGTAATAGTCCCCATACTCGGATCAATCACACTCGCTAACGAAAGACCTGTTTGCGTAGAAACGATTTGCCCCACTGCTGAGAACACCTCAAAAACAATATTTAATACCAGCCCAGACAAAAATCCTATTAAAGATTGATAGGCAATCTCTAATAATACTTTTAAGGTAAAAAAATCATAATATACCGGACCTTTTTGATAAAACAACATCACATAAATAGAAAGCAAAACAGACAAACCTAATAGAATTCGCGAATCGACGCGTTGACGACGGAACACGACAAATGTGGCGAACAAAGCAGAAATTCTCGTCAATATAAAAACAAACAAGATGAATTTGCTATAAATAAATGGAATTAAATTAATCATATTCATCGAATATAATCCGGCAAATTTGCCATATAGCGATGGGTTAAATCAATTAACCTTCCCATCAGCCAAGGACTTAAAATAAACAGTAAAGAGCACATCACAATAAATTTAGGAATAAAAGTCATGGTCATTTCATTAATTTGAGTTGCTGCCTGGATGATAGACAACACCAAGCCAACAATTAAGACAGGAATGGTGATCACGCAAACACCCATTACCACATAATAAAGCATTTCTTGCATGGCAATTAACATATGCATGTCATTCATATTCTTCCCCTCTTGCATATTTAATGGATGCCAGATCATCGGCTAGTGTTTGCTCTTGGATTTCCATTTTTAAAAACAGCTCTCTTTTAGCCTTTTCTTCAAATACATTCATAAGCTTTACTTTATTATCGACTTGCTCTATCGATCGCAAAATGGTTTTCTTTGTTTTTTGCATATGGACTACTTCGATTTCTGCCTGCTGAATTAAATCGGCTATTTTTCCAGAAAACGCATATAAATTCTTAGTTAAACTCGGAATGGATTTGCTTAACTTTAAATTATCAATATTAATGTATTCATTTTGATAAACTACCATGCGGCTAATAGTCATCATTTTCTTTTCGATATTTTTGGACACAATCTCTAATTCATGTAGATATTTTTCCTTTTCTTTGGTCAAGGCGGTTTGGATAAGTTGAATTTGATGTAGGTTTTTCATATATATCCTCATCCATGATATGGATTTATCCCTTCGCAAAAATGTCAAACAACTGTTGAACACTCGTATTCATGTCCAAACTCTCATTAATATTTTGCCGCAAAAAAATCTCGAGTGAATCTTTATACTTAATGGCTTCATCCAATATTTTGTCAGCGCCATGATGATACATTCCAACATTCACGATATCTTTGTTTTGTGAATACAGGCTATATAATTTTTTGAAGTAATTGGCATATAAATTTTGTTGCTCATCGACCACATTGATCATCACGCGACTAATGGATTTATCAATATCAATCGCGGGATAATGTCCACTTCCGGCTAATTGACGCGACAAAAAGATATGGCCATCCAGCACTGATCGCACATGATCCGCGATAGGATCATTGGCATCATCCCCTTCTACTAAAACCGTATAGAAAGCTGTTATAGAGCCCTGGCCTTGTGTGCCATTCCCCGAGCGCTCAACCAATTGAGAAATTTTTGCAAAAACTGAAGGTGTAAACCCTTTAGTCGCAGGTAACTCGCCCACTGATAAAGAAATTTCACGCTGCGCTTGTGCGAAACGAGTCAGGGAATCCAAAATCAATAACACATCAAAACCTAAATCACGATAATATTCTGCGATAGAGGTTGCTAAAATTGCGCCATTGACGCGAGACAAAGGGGATGTATCCGCAGGAGAGGCGACAACTATGGATTTTTTTAAACCGCTTTCACCTAAATTTTCTTCGATAAATTCTTTAACTTCGCGCCCACGTTCACCAATCAGACCCACCACAACAATGTCTGCATTGGTAAACTTAGTCATCATACCCAACAAAACACTTTTCCCCACTCCACTTCCTGCAAAAATTCCTACTCGTTGCCCTTTCCCAATTGTGAATAATCCATTAATAGCACGAATGCCAACATCAAGAGCAGATGCGATTTTGTTGCGCGTCAATGGATTAATAGGTTGCGAAATTAAAGGATAGGTATCAGGTAAGATCATGGCACCTTGACCATCAATCGCCTGTCCTTCTGCATCAATGACTCGCCCCAACAAAGCAGGTCCCACTTTGGCATAACAAGAGCGTGCGCAAGGGTAGACTAATGCGCCTTGCCGAATGCCATCGATGCTTTCTGTAGCCATTAAATAAGTAATGTGATCCGCAAAACCAATGACTTCCGCTTTAATAAATTTTCCTGCGGACACTTGAATTTTACACAAGGTATTAAGCGGCTCAGATAAACCGGCTGCTTCGATCTTCATTCCAGAAACCCGAACAATGGTACCGGAAACGATAACAGATTCGTTGCGCTTGACTGCCTCGTCCATCGCTAAAAAAGCATGCATTAATTTTTCTTTTTCTATCAGATCATTCATTTTTTATTCCTAATAAATGATCCACTCTATCAGCTAGGACAGCATTAATTTCATTCATATTTGATTTCACAATAATATCGCCCTCTGCTAAAGAAGGATTCACTTTCAAAACCGTATTGACCTGGGTAAAATCCTGGGATATTTTTTTAAAATCTTCTTCTGACAAAAAAACATTCACCACCCCTTCTTGCGCCTGAATCAGCAAACATATTTCTTCAATCATTTTTTTGCTTAAATCGGGATCGATTTGCAATTCTTTAACTACTATTTTCTTAATGGCCGTTTTTAAAATTTTCTGCATAAGCTCGATTAATTCTTTATCCAAAGTGGCCAACGGTTTTTCAAGCTGGCTTAACATGTGATTAAGAATTGCTATCTTTCTAAAATAATCTTTTTTTATGCTTTCAATTTCCGCCATCGCTGTTTTTTCTAAATCTGCTGCACTATTGTCTTCTTCTGTTTCATTTTGCTCTATTTCATTATTTGGATGCACTGAATGAAAAATCGTTTCCATCTTAGGGAAGGACCACTCAGACAACTCTTGATTTTCGGTGTTGACATTTAACGTTTTATCCATAAATCACCTTAGAATACGATGTCAGGATTATTTTTATTGGTCAGCATAATCTTTTCTTCTTCATCTAATTTCTTGGCCAGGCGAATAATATTTTTTTGTGCATCCAATACATGCGCTAACTTGACTGGACCCTTTGATTCCATATCATCTTTTAAAATTTCTGCGGCCTTAGTAGACATATGATGCAAGAAAATTTCTCTTATATGATCATCAACACCTTTTAATGCGACAACTAAATCTTCATTTTTCACTTCGCTCAATAAAATTTGTAAACTTTTTTTATCCAGCTCTGCTAAGCGCTGAAAAGGAAAAACTTTGTCTTGGATTTTTTCGCCCAAATCTTTATTGTCGCCCGTTAATTCCGTCATAATTTCTCTTTCCGTTTCACTATCGAGATAAGAAATAATATTCGCCACCGTTTCCAAACCATCCACTGAGATAGCATTATTTTTTTCTGAATGTTGCAATTCATACGTAAAAAAAGCAGCGAGTGCATCAATGGCAAACTTTGACATAGAACCCATGGTGGTCATGCGACGAAAAACTTGCGTCTGTAATTTTTTAGACAGCGATTTAATTAATTTAGTGCCTGTTTCACTGCCTATATTATTAAAAATGACAATCACAATAGCGGTAATAATTTGAGGATGTTCATCTTGAACCATATCGACAATACTGCTCATAGGCTGCACTCTTACCAACTCCAGCCATTGACTTTGATTGCTATCCATTCCGTGAATAAACGAGTTAATTCCTTTACTGCCTATCGCCGTTAGCAAAGAATTTTTGATATGTTCTTTAGAACTCATATCAATCCCTGAACTATTATTCGATTCAATAAAAAACTCATTTAATGCTCGAATAACATCTTCTTCACTAATACTTTCCAATGAATTAATCGCATCGATAATAGACTTAACTTCTGCTGGCCCCATATTTTTCATGATTTCGCCGGCATTTTTTTCACCGACACTCAACAAAATAATGGCCGCATTTTTCATTTTATCCATATTAATGCTTTCCTACCCAGTTTTTGATGATCAAGGCAACCTGATTCGGTTCAGTAGCCGCAAGTTGCTTTAATTTATTCATACCTTCTTGCTTAAATTCATGCATTTTATTCGCCGTGGCATTATCTTCAATTTCGACGTCTTCAACGACTTGTTGACGATGCTTAGGCTGACGACTGCTTTCTGCAAGCTTAGTTAATTTACGATACAAGATGAACAAGAAAGCAAAACCTAGAGGGATACCAATAACTTTTTTTACCATGTCCCAAAACCAAGGTTGATTCCAAATTCGCATGGGTATAGGCGCAATATTCTCTTTCGTCAAATTGTAACGGCTATTAACAACCGTCACTTTATCGCCACGCGCTTGATCATAGCCAATGGTTGCTTTTACTAATTCGGTTATTTTATTAATTTTGTCTTGATCTATTGGTTTCGCCACATACTGTTTTGTTTTGGGGTCTAACACCATTTCGTTATCCGCCACAACTGCAACAGAAAGGCTTTTAATTTTTGCAAAGTTGGCTTTTTTGTAACTGACTGTCTTAGTCAACTCATAATTTCGCGTACTTTGGTTTCTTCCTTGTGTTCCACCACCTCCTTGTGAATTTTGCTGTCCTTGTCCGCCCTGCCCACTTTGCCCTCCTTGCGCTTGTTGTGAAGGCGGAGTATTAGAAAGTGAGCCCGGCGGTCCTGAGGCACCGCCTGCTGCATCCACTTGTTCTGACATCGTTTGCTCGCTGCGTAGTGCTTTCTTGTCAGGATCGTACTGTTCTTCTGCGTCTTCTTGTTGTGTAAAATCAATGTTTGCATTGACTTTAACAGTGACTTTATTTTCACCTAAAATGGGTACAATCATTGCTTCAATACGTTTTTCATAATACGACTGCATGTTATTTTGATAATTCAATTGTGCTGCATTATAAATAGAATCGATGTTTAAGCTTTCGGAGAGAAAATGACCGTATTGATCTGTGATCGCAATATCTTTGGGATCAAGGCCCGGCACACTATCCGCGACAACTTGTATAATGGAACGAATTTTTTCTTTATCCGAAACAAAGCCGGGAGAAATATTTAATACAACGGAAGCGGTGACTTTATTGTTTTCATCTGCAAAAGTATTATTGCGAGGAACCGCAATATGTACGCGTGCCGCGGAGACGCCTTCAATGCTACTGATCGTGCGAGATAAATCTGTTTCAAGCGCCCGTAGATAACGCGCGTTTTCTACAAACTGGCTATTACCAAAACTTCCTTGCTCATTCAAATAAGAATAATTAAATCCACTGTCGCGAGCCACGCCTGCCGCAACTAATTTCATGCGTGCCGCTTGGACATCTTTGGCAGGGACAAGCACAATTCCATCACGATCATTTATTTTGTATTGAATATCGGCTTTACCCAGCGTATCAATAATCGCAGACATATTTTGTTGCGTGACTTGATAATCCAATGGTTGATAAATCGGCTCTTGAATTGACATATATAAAACAATACCGAGCGCCACACTCACCGCAACGCCGACCATAAACATCAATTGCCGTATAGCGGGTGATTGAAAAATTGAGCGCACATTGTCGACATAATTGGCGTTATCTGCTCGCATAAATTTCATACCCCATAGAAGTATTTGTTTAATTTTTTTCTGTTAGTGAGCAGAAAAAAATTAAACAAACGCTAGACTGCGTCAAACAGGCATATTCATAATTTCTCGGTATGCTTCCAAAATCTTATTACGCACTGCCATTAATCCTTCAAAGGCTAATTTTGATTTTTGGGATGCCACTACGACTTGAGACATGGAGACATTACTGTCACCACTTAAGTAAGCTGTTTTCAAGGTATCAGATGTTGCTTGTAAATCACTGACGTTGCTCACAGCATTTTTAGCCACCGACATAAAATCATTAAAATTTTTGGATGGTGTCACCATATTGATCGGATTTTCAGAAAAAACTTTCGACTTACTTGAAACCTCACGAATCTTCGCCAGCATTTCAGTAATATCAGCCCGGACACCTGCCACATTTTCAATAGCCATACATTCATCCTTTTATATTTAGGGAACTTTTAAACCTATCAACTTGAATCGTGAAATTTTATAGCGCAATGTTCTCGGACTCATATTCAACTTTTTTGCCGCATCTTCGCGGGACCCATCAAATTCTTTTAATGCATCCAGGATGAGTTTTGCTTCGTTGATCTTGAGGGTAGAATTCAATTTTCCAAACGAATGACTTTCTAAACTTATATGCAAATCATCTGCCTGAATGCTCGCATTTTCTGCCCAAACTAAAGCGCGTTGAATGATGTTATCCATTTCTCGGATATTGCCGGGCCAGGTATAGTGCAATAACTTTTCTTTAGCTTCGCGCGTTAACACAGGGATAGGCTGATTTTCTGCATGCTGACGGATGAAATATTCTGCCAAGGGAATAATGTCCTGTGGCCTCTCACGCAAAGGTGCGCAATAAATCGGTAACACATTTAACCGATAGAATAAATCATTGCGAAAAGTTCCATTTGCGACTAACTCTTCTAAATTTTTATTAGTGGCTACAATGATACGCGCATTAATTGGAATAGATTTTTTACCGCATAATCTTTCTACTTCTTTTTCTTGCAAAACACGCAACAGCTTGGCTTGCAGACTCAAAGGAATTTCTGAGATTTCATCTAACAAAAGCGTGCCACCATCCGCTTGTTCAAATTTGCCTGCATAACTATTGATAGCATTGGTAAATGCCCCTTTTTCATAGCCAAATAAAATTGCTTCAACCATATTTTCAGGAATGGCGGCACAATTAATTGAAACAAAAGGTCCGGTTGCAAATGTTGAATGTTGATGAATAAAACGCGCCAACACTTCCTTGCCTACGCCCGTTTCCCCTTCCAACAATACCGTGGCTCGACTCTTTGCCGCCTTGAGCGCTAAATCCAAAGTGGCTTTACTTCGCGCATCATGCACGATGGGATCGTTTTCATTTAACAATGATTGCATCTAGCTAGCCTCTCTTTGTTAACCCGAATTTTATCTATGCAAGTTTCGTACCAAGCAGGACTATCCTTCGCGAATACTTTGATTGGCTTACCCATTTAAGAAGAGGGACATTTGACACTCCATCCCAGGTTTGTTACTTTTTAAACATGGACGCTCTAAATAAATAGGGAAAAAAATGGAGTACCTTCTTATTCAGGATAGCTGCGATACTTGTCGCTACACCGTAAATGCCTTTACTTTATTAAGATTGCCACTCAAAACGTTAGCGATGGATGATTTTCACCCGAACAGTGCGGCAAATGCCGCTGCTGTTTTGATTTGTCCAGACTTAGAAATGCAAAATAAAAAGCATATTCAACAAACTTTGCAAACTTGCGATACAAGCTTGATTTCGTTTACTGCTTCTTTGTCTCATTTAGAAACGCCTGTGCATCATTTAAAAATGCCTTTCAGTCATCACGAAATAAAAGATATTTTGTTTCAATGTTTGAACTACAAAAAAAATCTACCTAACCATAAAAATCTCAATCACCCAATTTTTGAAAAATTAGTGGGTCAAAGTCCACAAATTCAAAAAATTAAAGAGATGGTGCAACAAGTTGCTTATTCAGACACAACTGTACTTATTTTAGGACAGTCGGGCACAGGAAAAGATGTCGTTGCTTCCTGCATTCATTATTTATCGAATCGAAAAGATCATCCCTTTGTTCCGATTAACTGCGGCGCTATTCCCGGCGAATTGATGGAAAGTGAATTATTTGGGCATGAAAAAGGCGCTTTTACTGGCGCATTGACTCGAAGACCGGGTCGTTTTGAAATAGCGGATGGTGGCACTTTATTTCTGGATGAGATTGGTGACATGCCCTTGCCTATGCAAGTTAAATTATTACGCGTGATTCAAGATCGGCATATTGGACGCATCGGCGGTAATGCATTGATTAATGTGGATGTACGCCTCATTGCTGCCACGAACAAAAACCTCGAAGATTTAATCGAACATCATGAATTCCGCGAAGATTTATTTTATCGATTGAATGTTTTTCCTATTCGCATCCCCAGCCTACAGGAGCGGCCTGAAGATATTTTGCCCTTAATTGAATACAATCTCGATAAAATCTATGAACGATTAAAACATCGCGTCGAGTTTTCCGAACCCGCTAAAAACCTCTTGAGAGAATACCCTTGGCCCGGCAACATTCGTGAATTACAAAACTTTTTGGAACGCATGGTCATTCTGCACCCTGATGAAGTCGTTAATGAAAAAGATATCGATCTTGTCGATCGTCAGAAAAAAAATCACCCTCCTCTTTCTATTGAAAAACCCTTTAATATTAAAGAATATATCGCAAAAATTGAACAGCAAGCCATTGAAGCCGCTCTGCACAAAACGGATGGGATCATTAATGCGGCTGCCGAATACCTTTCTCTTACCCGCACCTCATTAGTCGAAAAAATGAAAAAATATCGTCTGAGTGAATGGTAATGGGTATAATCATAATCCTCATCCCGAGGAGTATGGCCTAGCCCTTCTGTAGAGGACAAAATTTTTTTGCAATGCCCAGGGCATGGCACGCCATGCCCCTACACCTTTATCTTTGAATGTAGGGGCACGGCGCGCCGTGCCCTCTTGCGACATTGCTAGAATTTTTGTCCCCTACAAAGGACCTAGCCCTACTCCTCATGGTATTTAAGGGAAATGAACCATGGCAAAACTTAAACCTACCCTACACCATTTATCCATCGACCAACTGGTTCGAGGCAAGTATCAACCTCGTCAGCATTTTGACCCTGTGCAATTACAAGAATTAGCCGAATCGATTAAAACAACGGGAGG
Source organism: uncultured Coxiellaceae bacterium (assembly GCA_964612855.1). Lineage (GTDB taxonomy): Bacteria > Pseudomonadota > Gammaproteobacteria > DSM-16500 > DSM-16500 > DATIJJ01. The sequence continues at coordinate 23,195 of CAZTDR010000001.1, read as the reverse complement.
ATTATTACAACCGATTGTCGTGCGCCCGCTGCCGGATGGACGTTATGAAATTGTCGCAGGAGAGCGCCGTTGGCGTGCCGCACAATTGGCAGAGTTAACGGAAGTCAGTTGTTTAGTTAGTCTTTACACTGACGAACAAGCGCTGCAAGCCGCCGTCATTGAAAACATTAATCGCTCCGACCTAAACCCCATTGAAGAAGCCCATGCCTATCAACGCTTAATTGATGAATTTCATTACCTGCACGAAGAAGTAGCCGCAGCTGTCGGCAAATCACGGACTAGCATTACCAATATTTTGCGCTTGTTAAAATTAGATGAACGCGTGCAAGCATTAATCACCTCCGGACAACTCTCCGAAGGACACGGGAAAATTCTGGCGGGTATTCCAGCGATGCATCAATATGCTCTCGCGGATCAATCCATTCAAAAGAACTGGAGTGTTCGTAAAATTGAAGCCGAAGTAAAAAAACTTCTGCAACCTCGCGAACAACTTACCAATCCTTATAGTGACCCCAATGTTAAACGTTTGGAAATGGCCTTAGCCGATCATTTGGGCAACCAAGTCGCCATTGAGTATGAAGAGCGAGGCGGTGGATCTCTCAAAGTGCGCTTTAATAATATTGACGAACTAGAAGGACATTTCCAACGCCTAGGCTTCAAAATAGAGTAGGGGCACGGCACGCCGTGCCCGTGCTGCCTATCTAATCAGCTCCCTAACCAGGCTGCAAATCAAGAAAATTACGCAATAATCCATGCCCTTCTTCCGTCAACACAGACTCAGGATGAAACTGCACTCCATACACCGGATACTCTTTATGTCGAAGCGCCATAATTTCTCCTCGATTACAGCGTGCCGTGATTTCTAATCTATCTGGAAAATTTTCTTCCCCCACCACAAGCGAATGATAACGCGCAACCCGCAAAGGATTTTTTATCCCAGCAAATAAAATTTTTTCATCGTGCGTAATCAACGACGACTTACCATGCATAGGATTGCGCGCCCGTATCACGTTGCCGCCATAAGCTTGGCCAATCGCTTGATGACCTAAGCAAACACCTAAAATGGGAACTGAGGCGCCAAATTGTTTAATGACCGCGAGTGAAATTCCTGCCTGGTCCGGGGCACAAGGACCGGGTGAAATTAAAATGTGAGAGGGATTCATTTCAGCGATTTCTTGTAGTGTGATCGCATCATTGCGCCGAACTTCGCCTACAAAACCTAATTCACTTACATAGCGTGCGAGGTTATAAACAAAGGAATCATAATTATCAATTAATAGAATCATAATTAAACTCATCTAAACGTAGGGTGGATTAGACGCGCTCTTTGCGTCGTAATCCACCATTTGCGTCATATCCCCTAAAGAAATGATCGGCGTAAGGCACTGGCTTTTGTTAAGGTTTCTTCATATTCTTCAAGAGGCATCGAATCAGCCACGATCGCGCCACCCGCTTGGAAAGTGGCAATATTATTTTTAATAGCAATGGTGCGAATGGTAATCGAGGTATCCATGTCGCCATTAAAGCCAATATAACCAATACTACCGCAATAAGGCCCGCGCGCCGTCGGTTCAATTTCGGCAATAATTTCCATTGCGCGAATTTTTGGGGCGCCGGTAATAGATCCACCTGGAAATGTGGCACGCAACAAATCGACCGCCGTTAAATTTGCTTTTAACTTTCCCGTCACAACGGAAACTAAATGATGCACTGTTGCATAACTTTCTAAACCACAAAGTTTAGGAACTTGCACAGTATGGGCTTCACACACACGAGATAAATCATTGCGCAGCAAATCCACTATCATAATATTTTCTGCCCGGTCTTTTTCACTCGCTAACAAATCAGAAGCGAAGCTTTCATCCTCCTCCGCTGTACTTCCGCGTGCACGTGTGCCTTTAATCGGCCGTGTTTCCACCTGTTCTCCGATCAATTGTAGAAAACGCTCGGGAGACGCTGACACAATTTCGGTTTCGCCTAACTTTAAAAAAGCAGAAAAAGGCGCGGGATTGCATGCGCGTAATTTTCTATATAACTGAAAAGCCGAAAAATTTTGCGGCAATTCCACACAAAATCGTTGCGAAATATTCGCTTCAAAAATATCGCCCGCTAAAATATAGTCGATGACTTTTTGCACCGCCTGTTGATAATCCTCTGCAGTGAAATGACGCTTTATATTTTCCTCGCTAAAAGGCACCAATGAAAGAGGAGATAATTCTGGAAGAGAGGTCAATTGCTGAAGCAATTTTTCTAAACGCTCTGTTGCACGTTGCTGACGCCTTGTTGCATCCTGTTCAGGAAAACCATTCGAAAATATCCAGGCTCGCTTTGTTAATTCATCAAATCCTATCACTAAATCATAAAATCCGACTGCCATATCCGGAAATTGCATATCATCTTTTTTTGCCGCCGGTAATTTTTCTAAATGGTGTGCAAGATCGTAACCTAAAAAACCCGCAACACCCCCTTGAAAAGGCGGTAACCCCGCGATAGGTTGCTGTGAAAATTGCGCGAGTTGTTGCGCCAACACCATCAGCGGATCTGCATGCGCTATTTTTCCATTCAATGACACGAGACCATTTTTGCTTTCTAAAAAAAGAAAAGGATCGATCGCGATAAAACTATAACGGCCGCAATTTGGCCTTAACTGCGCACTATCTAAGAATAACGCGCCATTTTGTTCTGCGAATAAAGCAAAAATTTGCAAAGGATCACGATAAGAAATTTCTTGGAACACGCTGAGACCTCGAGCGTTGTATTTGCCGTTAACATAAGCCATTTCTGCAAAAAAGGAAAGGCGATCGATGCTGAGTGAAACGTTTGCTTAGTTATCCTTACCGGCAAGGGAATACTATCTCTAAGCTGGTTTCGTACAAAAAATTGCCTGATTAGTTAAGTCATTTTTAGCGAAACATTCGCTTAATTATCCTTCCTAGCAGGGGAAGGTGCCCGAAGGGCGGATGGGGGAATCACATAGATCTTTATTTCAATACTTTTATCCTGTTGCGCTTGGTTTTTTAAATAAACTTCCTTCTCTATTTATTTTGACTCCCCCATCCGCCCTTCGGGCACCTTCCCCTGCTGGGAAGGGTTATTTAAGCTGTTTTCCTGCATAAAATTGTCTGATTAATAATGAATTCTGACTGTAGACTTGGGTGTAAGTAAAGGTGGATTAGCAGGCTCTTCTGAAAATACCAGCGAATTAGCCGGCTTTTTATTAGCCATATTTTTCTTTCGCTTAAAAAATCTAAACACGTGATTTAAATCTCGTTGTTGCTTATGAGCTAAACGTGTTACGACCGTAAAAGGAGAATCCTTGGGGGGTTTTTTGCTAGCTGTATCAGAATCCGAATCAGAATCGCTACTCGTAAATTGTGAATTTTTACCTATAATCGGTGCTGCATCGTCATGATGATGAGCCCCTAAATCATCTTTTAACTCTTCTAAATCTTCTCGAACTTCATCGGTTAATTCACGTAAATCTTCTTTTATGTGGGCAATACTTCCCAGGGCTTTCAGCCTTTGCACATCCTTATTTTCTTCTTCCTTTACCTGATTTAGCGCTTTCTTCGCCCCGACGATCGCCCAAACTAAGCCTATTCCTCCGCCGATAGGTAAACTAATGAAGGGCGGAATGACAACAAACACACCCACAATCATACAAATGGCACCCACTAACCCCGCCGCATGCATAAAGTACTTGCCTGATTTTTGTGCAACCGCTATAAATTTTTTCATGCTCATAAATCCTCCCCCGTATCAAATGACACTGGTTAATTTAAAAACATTCAAAATCGGCATTGCAAGAATTCAGGGTAACAAAGCGAAACTTAAGGAAAGGTTAAGGTTTACGAGTTTTTCTGTGATGGTTTTATTCTAATTAGCCTATTCAAGACCAATTACTGGACATGTTATTTGACTATCAACAGCTTACTTTTAAGGCTTTTATGGGACTAGACTCCCATTTTATGCGATACTGTCCGCCATTTGTAACAAGGAATCTAACCACGATGATCCAGGCTACCTTAACCGATATCGCCAACCATTTAGATATCGCCCCACCTACGGTACAGGCTGAGTTTAGCGGAATCAGTACAGACACTCGCAGTTTATCCCCGGGCAACCTGTATATTGCTATTCGCGGCAACCAATTTGATGGACACCAATTCCTCGCAGAAGCTATCAAAAAAGGCGCGGTTGCAGCCCTGGTCGATCACAAAATCGAGTGTGATATCCCACAATTAGTGGTACCCGATACCGTGCTCGCCTTGGGCAAAATCACAGCTTATTGGCGCGATCGTTTTTCTTTACCACTCATTGGCGTAACAGGAAGTAACGGCAAAACGACTCTTAAAAATATGCTCGCCTCTATTTTGCGCGCTGCGTGCCACCAAGAAGAAAGCGTTTTGGCAACCGAAGGTAACTTGAATAATCATATCGGCTTACCGCTGACCCTCTCTCGCTTAAATGAAAAACACCGTTACGCAGTTTTAGAAATGGGGATGAATCATTTTGGTGAAATCGATTATCTCACCCGTCTTGCCAAACCCACGATTGCAGTTATTAATAATGCCGCTGCTGCACATTTGGAAGGGGTAAAAAGTATTGCTGGAGTGGCAAAAGCCAAAGGCGAAATTTTTGCCGGGCTGGATGAAACCGGTGTGGCTATATTAAATCGTGATGACGCCCATTTTACTTATTGGCAAAATTTAATTGGCAACCATCGGTATATAACATTCGGCTTAGATAATCCGGCTGATGTCTCTGCCATTTATCATGACAACGCCCCTCTCGAAATTCATACTGCAGAAGGCGTAATCACCATCAACTTCCCACTATTGGGCCAACATAATGCACGGAATGCCTTAGCTGCAACCGCCTGCGCATTGGCAGCCAATATTTCATTAGAGGCAATTAAAGAAGGCTTAGAAAAAGTGAAACCAGCACCGGGTCGCATGCGCCAATATCGCTTAACCCAAGATGTCGCTGTCATTGACGATACGTACAACGCCAATCCTTTTTCATTAAAAGCCGCTGTGAATACGCTAGCAACTTTTCCTGGCACCCGTATAGTCGTTTTGGGCGATATGAAAGAATTAGGCCCCGATGCAGAATCCGTGCATTTCACCGCGGGAAAAGAAATTCAGGCCGTAGGTATTGATTATTTATTTACATTCGGTAATTTATCGGCAGCGACAACGCGAGGCTTTGGTGCCAATGCAAAACACTACACAGACCGTGAAGCATTAATTGCCGCCTTGTTACCGTACTTAACCCATAATGTCACTGTTTTACTGAAAGGATCACGCTCGATGCAAATGGAAAAAATACTTGCCGGCATTATTCCCCAAGAACAATTATTATTAAATCACGCACATTAAGGTATTTTAATTATGGCAATTAAGACTCCCATCACGATCGCTTACGGCGATGGTATCGGTCCCGAAATCATGAGTGCTACGCTAAAAATTTTAGATGCAGCACACGCCCCTCTGGAACCTGAAATTATTGAAGTCGGAGAAAAAATGTATCTCCAAGGATTTTCGTCGGGCATCCCAGATAGCGCTTGGCAATCCTTAAAACGCACGAAAGTATTATTAAAAGGCCCTATCACCACACCGCAAGGCGGTGGTTACAAAAGTTTAAATGTCACTTTACGTAAAACATTAGGCTTGTTTGCCAATGTGCGTCCTTGTATATCCTATGCACCCTTCATTGCAACGAAACATCCGAATATGGATTTAGTGATTGTTCGTGAAAATGAAGAAGGCACCTATGCAGGCATCGAACATCGTCAAACCGATGAAGTTTATCAATGTTTAAAAATAGTTACGCGACCGGGTTGCGAACGGATTATTCATTATGCCTTTGAGTACGCGCGAAAATTTAATCGCAAAAAAGTAACCTGTCTTAGCAAAGATAACATCATGAAAATGACCGATGGCATTTTCCATCAAGTATTCAATGAAATTGCGGCCGAATATCCTGACATTAAAAATGAACATTTTATTATTGATATTGGCACGGCTCTCGTTGCTGATCAACCAGAACGATTTGATGTGATTGTGACCTCGAATTTATACGGCGATATTTTATCGGATGTGGCAGCTCAAATTGCAGGTTCCGTTGGTTTGGCCGGGTCAGCCAATGTCGGCAATCATGTCGCTATGTTTGAAGCCATTCACGGTTCAGCGCCTGACATCGCGGGGAAGAAAATCGCGAATCCTTCTGGCTTATTAAATGGCGCGATTCAAATGTTGATTCATATTAATCAACCTGAATCGGCTATGTTAATTGAAAATGCTTGGCTAAAAACCTTAGAAGATGGCATTCATACGGCTGATATTTATTCGGCTGAATACAGTAAGAAAAAAGCCAATACCGATGAATTTGCGGATGCAGTCATTGCACGTTTAGGTCAAAAACCCAGCCATTTTAAACCCGTTCAATATCAAAACGATGTGCGCACTAAAATTGAATGTTATGGCGCGAAGAAAAAAACCATCGCGAAAAAGGAATTAGTGGGCATCGATGTTTTTATTGATAACACGCACTTGACTCCCGACCAAATTGGCGAACAATTATTAACGATTCAAAGCAAATTAAAACCCATTGTGATTACCAGCCGCGGTTTAAAAATTTGGCCCAATTCCATGATAGACGCACCCGATGTCAATCATTGCAGTTGCCGGTTTCAAGCATCACATGATGTGAAAAACTTACAGTCTGTGACGCATCAAGATTTGATTAATTTATTAGAGCAATTTGATCGCTTGGGATTGGATGTGATCAAAACGGAAAATTTGTATACCTTTGATGGACAGTTAGGTTATTCATTGGCGCAGGGGCAATAGATAAGTTTTTTCGTTTTATCAGTGCTTTTGTGAAAGACAAAAATTTTTATTCTTTATGAATCACGGCTCTTGTAGGGGCGGACCCGCGTGTCCGCCCGGCGGATTTCCCTGTAAAGTCAGGGCGCACACATGGGTCCGCCCCTACAAAAAGCGTTTTTGTTGTGTACAGAGTCCCGCAGAGTTTTTTGTTGATAATTTAAGCAAAAATTAAGGTTCTGAGTGCTATTATTATATAATAATAAACAGCAATCGAGGAATTATGACGCTTTCCCGCCTTTCTAGAGAAGATGCAATCAAACAAGCAGGATCAATGGAAGTCTCCGATAGATTAGATTCTGCAGTATATGCATTAAAAAAGCTGCTAGAAGTCCATTGCGGGAAGAAAAAGTGGGAATATCTAGTCTATAAGGCACACGACGAAGAAAAGGCGACAATTGTTTTTAATGTTTCAAAAAAATTAGGTTTGTTTGATGGAACGTCCATCGGTAAAGCGATAAATGACTCATTGAAAAAAGCTCAATTAGCTTCTCGCTCACCTGATCTTATTAAATTGGCGGATCAACAATACATAGAGGTATGGCAAGATGAGAACAGCACCGACATTGTTATCTACGACTCCTTAAAATCTGAACACCTTTTTACTTTATTACTCGCTTACGCATTTCGTATAAAACCTCCAACTCCTGTAAATAATCCCTTACCGCTTACCTCTGCTGTTAACGAGCAGAAAGCAGTCGCACCTACAGTCGTTCCTTCCACGCTTACGTTACCCTTAGCAAGCCCCGCAAATGATGCGCCTTCGGAGATCAGTAATGACAATTTAGCCATTGCTCCCCCTCCGCCGACTACAGAAACTTCAGAAATAAAACCGGTCCCTCTTCTTAATGAAGCAGCTCCGCACATTTCTGATGAACCCAGCGTCCAATTAGTTGAGACTGTTTTACAACAAATTGCTTCTGGAAATGCTCCTGAGCAACGCCAATCTAGTGGAACTATGAGTGAGGAAGTTCCTGAGCAACGCCAACGTAGAGGAGCTGTAAGTAGCAATTATTTATCTTTTTTCTTTAGCTCAGGTGAAAGAAAGAACTCCGATATTACTGTGGGGGAGGAGCTTCCCAATGCATACTTTGAAGGGCGTGAGCGTGAAAATGCGGTGGTTAATGATGACAAAACGGCGTTGTTGCATAACTCATCATTAAAACGGCACTTGTAGGGGCATGGCGTGCCATGCCCGGTGGCTTCAGCGAGATAGGCAGCACGGGCACGGCACGCTGTGCCCCTACAAAAGCAGATTTACGCAACAATGCCATGACAAACCATCATTATCATCACTCACAATGGTGCCCATGTAAGCTGGGTTCGGTGCAATTTTTGCACCGTGATCTACACAATTGACGTTGTAAAGGTGGATTACGACGCAAAAAACGCGTCTAATCCACCCTACTACTGTGGGCGGCTCGACGAATTCTGTCGTGAATCGCTTCCCACGCTGCTGTTTCTGGTACGGCTTCCACAATAATTTGATCCAATTCTTTTTTATCCAGCTCACGTAATACTTGATACAAATCATGGGCATATACATCAGGGTCGGTCGACATACGCGTCAAAATTTCTTCTGACACATCCCAATCGCTCAGGGCTAAAATCGCAAATCGACCCGTTGCTTGGCGTAAAAACACGCGTAATTCATTCACTGACATGATATTTGTGGGTGTTATCGGTGCATAATGTGACTCCATTGATCCCGACACCCGCGGCGCGTTTTTTTTCATCAAAGCCACCGGCTGGCCTAAAACAGCCGCAATTTGCTCTGCTGTAATCATTCCTG
>CAZTDR010000001.1:0-14503 GCA_964612855.1 uncultured Coxiellaceae bacterium | reverse complement strand
TCGACAATAGTCGATTCGACTCCCACTGCACATTGACCACCTTCTAAAATCAAATCCACTGCATTACCTAATTCTTCTCGTACCGCTTCTGCGGTCGTTGGACTAATTCGTCCAAATCGATTCGCTGAGGGAGCCGCGATACCTCCCGCAAACTCTTTCAAAAGAGCTAATGCGACAGGATGATTCGGCATACGTAAGCCAATCGTATCTTGCTGACCGGTGACCAACTCATTCACGTCAGGGGCTTTTTTTAAAATTAAGGTTAAGGGACCCGGCCAAAACGTTTTGGCGAGTAGCCACGCGGCGGGAGATATATTGATAGCCCAGTGAGATAATTGCTCTAACTCGCCAATATGTACAATTAAGGGATGATCACTAGGCCGTTGTTTAGCTTGAAAAATTTTTAGCAATGCGTTGGGGTTACGGGCATCTGCTCCTAAACCATAAACAGTTTCTGTGGGAATCGCCACCAAACCGCCCGCGCGCAAAATGTCGACTGCTTTCGTCATCTCTTCTTTAATCCATCTGCTTAGGTTAATATACGCTACATGACTGATCTCGATACCACAATACAATCCACGGAAGCCGCCGTTCCCTCACCGATCGCCTTGATTAATGGTCAAGCAGTCACGGCTTTGCCCAAAGATCTCTACATTCCACCCGATGCCATGGAAGTGTTTTTAGAGGCATTTGAAGGCCCGTTGGATTTATTGCTTTATCTCATCAAAAAACAAAATTTGGATATTCTTAACATTCCTATCGCGGAAGTGACCCGCCAATATATGGAATATGTGGATGTAATGAAAGAAATTTCGCTGGAACTTGCTGCGGAATATCTCGTCATGGCGGCGATTTTAGCAGAAATTAAATCCCGCATGTTATTGCCACGGCCTCCCAATGCGGAAGGGATAGAAGAAGATCCGCGTGCCGAATTGATTCGCCGCTTAATGGAATATGAGCGCATTAAAAAAGCGGCTGAAGAAATTGATCGATTACCGCGTCATGGCCGGGATACGTTTGCCGTGGTGGCTGACAGTGAAGCACTCGTAGTTGAAAAACCCCAACCCACTGTCAGTTTACAAGAGCTCATTTCAGCGTTTGCCAGTGTGATGAAGCGCCTTGATTTAAACAAAAGCCATCAAATTCAACGTGAGCCACTCTCGGTGCGTGAACGCATGACCTGTATTTTGAGTGCATTACAAGACAAAGAATTTGTCCCCTTCAACAGTTTATTTACTTTCAACGAAGGACGCTTAGGTGTCGTGGTGACATTTCTTGCGATGTTGGAATTACTGAAAGATCACATTATTGAATTCGTACAAACGGCTCCGTTTGCCCCCATTCATATGAAAGCAGCAGGTAGATAACCCATGACTGTTGAACAATTACAAACAATTTTAGAAGCGGCTTTAATGGTGGCTGGTCGACCGTTATCCGCTGCCCAATTACAAAAATTATTTGATGAGGGACAAGAACCCGACCTCACAGAAATAAAACAAGCCTTACAAGTCCTGGCTGAACGTTATGCGACTAGCGGTGTTGAATTGAAAGAAATTGCCAACGGCTATCAATTTCAAGCTCGCACAGAACTCAGCCCCTGGTTAAGCCGCTTATGGGAAGAACGTCCGCCACGTTACTCTCGCGCATTGCTAGAAACCTTAGCCTTGATTGCTTATCGGCAGCCCATCACCCGTGCTGAAGTAGAAGAAATTCGCGGTGTGGCTGTCAGCTCTCACATTACAAAAACATTACTTGAACGGGAATGGATTCGTGTGATGGGTTATCGGGATGTTCCCGGTAAACCAGCACTTTATGGCACGACCAAACTGTTTCTTGATCATTTTAATTTAAAAACGCTCGATGAATTACCCACTCTTGCCGAGCTCAGCGACTTAGATAGCCAAGCCGCCAAATTGCAAGTCCAATTAGAATTATCCGAAATCCCTTCCGATAACCCAGAAGAACTCGAAAAAGAGCAACTAGATTCGTATGAGTGAAAAAATCCAAAAAGTCCTGGCAAATGCCGGTCTTGCTTCGCGTCGACAAATTGAAGAATGGTTACGCGAAGGCCGCGTTGTAGTGAATGGTGCGATGGCCAAAATAGGCGATCGCATGACCTTAGACGATACCGTGCGTGTCGATGGGCGTGAAATCGACTTAGGCAAAAGCGCTAAACAAAAATCACGCGTGATTCTCTATCATAAACCGGAAGGTGAAATTTGTTCCCGCTCCGATCCTGAAGGTCGCCCAACTATCTTTGACCATTTACCGCCATTACGCAATGGTCGCTGGATTTCGGTCGGACGTTTAGATTTCAATACCTCTGGCGTTTTGTTACTCACGAACAATGGCGAACTCGCTAATCGCTTAATGCACCCTTCCTCTGAAATCGAACGTGAATATGCCGTACGAATAAAAGGCCAAGTCACGCCTGAAATGCTAACTAATTTGAAAAAAGGCGTGAAGCTCGACGATGGCATGGCCCATTTTGAAGAAATCAGCGATGCAGGCGGTGAAGGAACCAATCATTGGTATCACGTCTTAGTCAAAGAAGGCCGCAATCGACTAGTTCGGCGATTATGGGAAACACAATCCGTTATCGTCAGCCGATTGATTCGAGTCCGCTTTGCGAATATCACCTTACCGCGCATGCTGCGACGTGGGAAATGGGCGGAATTAACCTTAGATGAAATAACAGGATTAACCGGGGAAAAAGCCCTCCCAGAAAAACAAATCGTACCTCCCCGTAAGAAAAAATAAAATAATTAAAAGGTGTAGGGGCATTGCAAAAAAATTTGTCTGCTATAGAGAGTTAAAACAGGGATTTGAAAACAATCCATGCATACCTAAATGGCGTCAGTTTAATCCAATTTTCTAATACCTTAAAATTGCTTTCTTGAATTGCCGTTAATGTAGCGCGTGCTATTTCACAACGGATTAACAAATATTGCAATCTCATTTGCTGTTGACGTGACAAGCTATTGATAATTGCATAAGCACGTTCAATTTTTTCGACTTGATAATGCAATAAATGATGAATAGCCTCTGTGGTAATATATTCACTTAACGTATCTTGCATTACACCAAAACGTTCCATCTCATCGGTTGAGAAATAAATAATATGATGTCGCACATATTCATGCAAATGCTGCATGTAATTTACCATCTCAATGACTAACATCAATTGATAAATAATGTCATTTAGAACCCCTTCTCCCGGGTTAATCACCTCATTAATCAATAATTCACGCTCACCCGCCGTACGCATCCATTGAATAACGACATCTTCAAATGTAGCAAAAGGCGTTGGAATAATAATTTGCTGAAAACCATCAATTATTTTTTCTAATCGCTGTAAGTTGGGTAATTGAGATTGCAAAATAATAAGAACGGGATGATTCGACGATTTGGCAATTTCAGTTCGCCACCAATTTAATTTCACGAGCGCCAACTCAGGTTCTTGGCATTCAAAAATAACTTCTTCTATTTCACGATAAAACGCATGTATGGCAACAATGACATCACGTTTTTCCGTGGGTATTTTTCGTAAGCTATAATATGAACTACTCGTAGGTGGTGCCACTTTTTCATAACAATATTGCACGGCATTTTTAGGCATCACACTGCTCTTTTAATTCAAATAATAGGCTCAATGCTTCACGGGGTGATAACGCATCAGGATTTAATTTTTTTAATTGGGTAATCACGGGATGATCTTCTGCTGTTGCAAACAAATCAAATTGCGGAGAAGCCGGTGGAATCATCCGCGCTTGTTTTTCCAATTCACGCAATTTTTGTTTTGCCATCTGAATGACAGGTCGCGGCACCCCCGCCAATTGAGCAACTTGAATGCCATAGCTTTGATTAGCAGGGCCAGGCTTTACGGTGTGAAGAAAAACAATTTTGTCACCATGCTCAGTTGCTGCAAAATGCACATTTTGTATAGTTGGAATCTCATCTGACAAGGCCGTCAATTCAAAATAGTGCGTAGCAAATAAAGTAAAAGCATGCGTCGTTTTTGCTAAATGTTCCGCGCAAGCAAAGGCGAGTGAAAGGCCATCAAACGTGCTAGTACCGCGACCAATTTCATCCATTAATACTAAACTTTGTGGGGTGGCATTATGCAAAATCGTTGCGGTTTCTGTCATTTCAACCATGAAAGTCGAGCGGCCACTGGCCAAATCATCAGCTGCGCCAATCCGCGTAAAAATACGGTCGACTGTGCCTAACTGCGCGGATTGGGCTGGCACGAAACTGCCGATATGAGCAAGCAACACAATCAACGCAATTTGCCGCATATAAGTGGATTTGCCGCCCATATTAGGGCCGGTAATCATTAACATGCGATGTTGCGGCGTTAAATGAATATCATTGGGTACAAAAGGGTGAGTTAAAACCGTTTCAACGACCAAATGACGACCTGCTTCAATGTGTAGCATCGATTGTGTCGTGAATTCCGGACAAGTTAAACCCAGTGTATCCGCACGTTCTGCTAAATTATTTAAAACATCTAATTCGGCCAATGCGGCGGCTGAGATTTGCAACGGATTTAATTCCACTAAAATATGGGTCAACAATTCATCATAGAGTTGCTTTTCGCGTGCTAATGCTTTTTCGCGACTGCTTAATGCTTTATCTTCGAATGCTTTTAATTCAGGTGTAATAAAGCGTTCGGCATTTTTTAATGTTTGACGACGGATATAATCCGCAGGTACCGTGGTTGCTTGCAGGCGACTGATTTCGATATAAAAACCATGCACGCGATTGTAGCCGACTTTGAGTGTAGAAAGTCCGGTACGATTTTTTTCACGCTCTTCCATTTCCATTAAAAATTGCCCAGCATCTTCACTGAGGGCCAACAACTCATCTAATTCCGCATCATAACCGCGCGCAATTACACCTCCATCGCGAATCGTAACGGGTGGGTTTTCAACGATGGCTTTTTGCAATAAGGCAAATAAATCCGGAAATTCTTTTATCGATTCGGCAAGTTGCTGCAAGCGGGGTGCTATGGCAAATTTTAATTCGTGTTGAATCTCGGGCAGCATGGCCAGCGTATTACGTAAACCAATCAAATCACGCGGGCGCGCTGATCGCAGTGCCACACGCGAAAGAATGCGCTCTAAATCGCCGACTTGTTGGAATAAGCGCGCAAAACTCAAATAGTGGCGATCGGCTAATAAGCTTTGAATCGCTGACTGGCGTGCGCGTAAAATAGCATGTTGGCGAAGTGGACGATGGATAAAGCGTTTTAACAGTCGACTTCCCATTGCGGTCGCCGTGCGATCCATCACGGAGGCAAGGGTATTTTCGGTACCACCTGTCAAATTCTGCGTTAGCTCTAAATTTTTGCGCGTGGCCGCATCTAAAATAATACTGTCTTCGCGCCGCTCCACATGAATAGCGCGTATGTGCGGCAACTGGGTGCGCTGCGTTTCTTTGGCATAATGTAACAAGCCACCCGCAGCTGCCAAGGCCACCGGCATATCCAAACAATCGAAACCAGCCAAATCATGTGTCTGCATTTGTTGCGTTAACAAACGCAATGCGGTTTCCAATTCAAATTCCCACGGGGCGCGACGACGTAAACCCGTTGCGTTTAAGGATAAACGGGAATCATCACTGATTAATAATTCCGTCGGTTTTAATCGTTCTAATTCACTCTGTAACGCTTCACTCCCTTCAACTTCTTGCAACAAAAAACGACCACTACTCATATCTAATGTAGCAATACCAAAACGATCTTGTTGTTGGTGGACCGCTGCCAATAAATTATCGCGATTTTCTTCCAAAAAGGCGGCATCACTGACTGTTCCCGGCGTTAAAACGCGGACCACTTGACGTTCAACAGGTCCAACACTGGTCTTGGGGTCGCCTATCTGCTCACAAATGGCGATAGATAACCCCTGCCGTAATAATTTAGCGATATACGATTCCGCGGCATGAAATGGCACACCGGCCATAGGAATCGGCTTACCCTGGGATTGGCCACGCGCCGTCAGTGTAATATCCAATATACGCGCAGCTTGCGTCGCATCATCGTAAAATAATTCATAAAAATCACCCATCCGATAAAACAATAGCGTTTGTGGATAATCCGCTTTAATCCGCAAGTATTGTTGCATCATAGGTGTAGGTGGTTTGAGTGTATCCAAAACTTCTGTCATATTGATGACTTCCTTTTTTTTGGCACCTTACCCAATATGAATCAAACAATCAACCGACTTGCAAACCAACTCAGCCAGCTTCTTTTACAACACGAATGGAAACTAGCCACTGCTGAATCCTGTACGGGAGGCGGGCTGGCTTATTACTTAACCGAAATCGCCGGTAGCTCCGCTTGGCTTGAGCGGGGATGGGTGACATATAGCAATACGGCAAAGCAAACGTTATTAGGTGTACGGACAGATACCCTTGAACGCTTTGGCGCAGTGAGTCAGCAAACAGCCTATGAAATGGCTGAAGGCGCGCTGGCTCAAAGTGAGGCGCAGGTGAGCGTGGCTATTACAGGCATTGCCGGACCGAGCGGCGGCTCTCGGGAGAAGCCCGTCGGACTTGTGTGGTTTGGTTGCGCGGGAATTCATGCAGATACCGTGACACTGATGCAACAATTTAGCGGTGATCGGCATGCCGTTCGAGAACAGGCCATTCAGTTTGCACTGGAGCGATTGATACAATTTGTTGAGTAAATTGTTTGGATTACGCCCCCCATACAATAGTGATAAAAATGTAGGGTGGATTAGATGCGTTTTTTGCATCGTAATCCACCAAACGACGTCGAAAAACCGTTAAGTTAACCCTACATCTTCCCACTTCTAGGAGAATCAATGAACCCGGGTAAATCACCCTCTGAAGTTTGAAAATTCATACTGAAACTACCTTCTTCCTGCCAATCGATATATCCATTCTTTTTTTTATGGTTAACATGCCTTCTGTGATATACCGGCGATATTTCAGATGATACCAAACTAGCATTTTCATCATTATTAACGGGTATCGTTATTGAAGTCCTGTTGTCTGGTTTAAAAAATGCACTCAACGTGAACTTCGCACTTTTTTCACTCTTTTTATCAGTCACAGTTTTTGCGGCCAGAGTCTGAGTCGATAGGGCTTTCCGTCCTTTATTAAAATTATATCCACCCCCGCTCATCCCAAATAAACCAACAGCGGTCAAGGGCCCTGAAACAGGAGCTGATAGCCCAAAGGTAAGAATGAGTGAAGCCACCCCGCCCACAGCCAGCCCAAATCCCATAACAAGAATGAAAACACCCCCCAACATTTGCAGCTTTGGATTCTTCGAAATGCGCGCGACTAATTCAGCGCCCCGTTTGTCGTTAATGGGATTAGGGTCTTCTTGCCCACACTGTACTTTTGCATGATAAACAGCGCGATAAATAAATTCTGTGAGGGTCGGCATGTCTTCGACCGCAATTTTTGCCTCATCTTTATCTACCATGATTTGTTTATAGAGCAGGTTAAGTTTTGAAGAATAAAGGTCAAGCAATGGATCTGTTGCAGTTAACTTCAAATAGCTGATTGCCGTCTCCAAGTCATCTTTGACAAGCTTGGTTGGCGCATCATCGTCGGCCGGAATCGCAAGATCATCTTTTTCTTGGAGATTCAGCGATTCTCTTGTGACTTGTTTACGTTTTTGGGAAAGAGAGATTCTACGATATTTCAGGAACTCGATCAGTTCTTGTAGATCTTTTTCCTCTTTACTTTTAACCAACTTTTGAATTGTTTCACTACGGACTTGCGAAGCATCAGGCTGTTCAGAAATATTTCTACCGACCAAGCTCATCATACCTCACCTATATATATTTTAATCTCATTAAAACCGATTACTTCAGCCGCAAAACCCTTGCTTTCACACTTTATCAATTCTACACTTTCCATCTTAAGAAATCCTTAAGATTGCCTGGAAACGTTAGGCTCTCCTTGTAGGGGACAAAAATTTTTTGCAATGCCGTGGGCATGGCACGCCATGCCCCTACACCTTTATCTTCGAACGTAGGGGCACGGCGCGCCGTGCCCTTGCGACATTGCTAGAATTTTTGCCCCTTATAAGATTTACTCTTCACAACACACCTCAACCCATAAACTGATCCTCGATAAAAGCATTCGAGGATGACGATACTTAACTAAATATAAGGACACCCAACAATGGAAGACAATAAGAAAAAAGCCCTCGGCGCCGCTTTAAGTCAAATTGAACGTCAATTTGGCAAAGGTTCGGTAATGCGTTTAGGCGATTCAACAATCGTACGGGATTTAGAAGTGGTTTCTACCGGATCATTGACGCTCGATATTGCACTGGGCGTGGGTGGTTTACCACGCGGTCGGATCGTTGAAATTTATGGCCCTGAATCGTCCGGTAAAACCACCTTGACCTTGCAAGTCATCGCGGCTTGTCAACGTAAAGGCGGTACAGCAGCATTTATCGATGCAGAGCATGCACTGGACCCCGCTTATGCAAAACGCCTGGGCGTCAATGTAGACGAACTCTTGGTTTCGCAACCCGATACCGGCGAACAAGCCTTAGAAATTGCGGATATGCTCGTACGTTCCAGTGCGGTAGATGTCGTTATTGTTGACTCGGTAGCCGCTCTCACCCCTAAAGCTGAAATTGAAGGCGAAATGGGTGATTCGCATATGGGATTACAAGCCCGCTTAATGTCTCAAGCCCTGCGCAAACTCACTGCAAACATTAAACGCTCCAATACGTTAGTCATTTTCATTAACCAAATTCGTATGAAAATCGGCGTCATGTTTGGCAATCCCGAAACCACGACAGGTGGTAATGCGCTGAAATTTTATGCCTCGGTCCGTTTAGATATCCGCCGCGTCGGCAGCGTCAAAAATGGGGATGAAATTGTGGGCAGTGAAACACGCGTCAAGGTCGTGAAAAATAAAGTCGCGCCGCCTTTCAAACAAGCTGAATTTGATATTTTATATAACGAAGGCATTTCACGCGAAGGTGAAATTATCGAACTCGGTGTATTGCATAATTTCGTTGACAAAGCCGGTTCCTGGTTCAGTTATAAAAACCAACGCATTGGCCAAGGCAAAGACAATGCGCGCATATTTTTACGCGAACATCCCGAATTGGCCCAAGAAATTGAAAACAAGATCCGAGAAAAAATGTTAACCAACTTGCCGCAAGTGCAAGCAGAAGAACAAACCGAAACAGAGGATGCATTAGCCTGAATATAACCGCTGACTGCCTGCAAGATATCCGGCGTGCTGCCATGAATTTGCTCGCACGCCGCGAGCATTCTGCCATCGAATTATTCCGTAAATTACGAATACGCGGATTTAATGAATCCGCTATTCACACGGTTTTAAATCATCTCACGCAAGAAAAACTCCTCAGTCATGAGCGATTTGTTGAAAGCTATATCTATTCTCGTCGTGCAAAAGGTTTTGGCCCGCTGCATATCCAAGCAGAACTCATCCAACGCGGCATTCCCCAGGAACTGATTGATCCGCATTTGAAGATCACCGATAATGCGTGGGTTCTTAAAATACGTGAAGTATGGCAAAAACGCTTCAAAAACCAACTGCCAACAGACGCAAAGTCCCGCGCGCAACAAATGCGGTTTTTATATGGACGCGGATTTACAGGAGAGCAAGTAGAAAGTATTTTTGATTGAATAAAAGTAGGGGCACGGCGTGCCATGCCCTTGCTGCGTATCTAAAAAAAGCTGCTGTTAGATCGTAGGGGCGCACCCATGTGTGCGCCCGTGGTGACTTCGAGCAAATGCCGCTGGGCGGACACATGGGTCCGCCCCTACAGAGGGTGCATTAAAAAGAAATAGCAGTTTGTTTATTAAGCATCGCCGTGCCCTTGCTGCGTATCTAAAAAACTGCTATTGGATCGTAGGGGCGGACACATAGGGTCCGCCCCTGCAGAGGGCGTATTAAAAAGAAAGACCAGTTTGTTATTAGACATCGCCGGGCACGGCACGCCGTGCCCCTACTATTGGGTCACACAACATGCAACCAAAATTAAGCGCCAATGAAATTCGCAGTTTGTTTTTAAATTTCTTTCATGATCACGGTCATGAAATCGTACCGAGCAGTTCGCTCGTACCCCATAACGACCCTACCCTACTCTTTACCAACGCAGGCATGGTGCAGTTTAAAGATATTTTTCTCGGTAAAGAAGAACGCCCCTACAAACGAGCAACCTCTTCTCAACGCTGCGTACGAGCGGGCGGCAAGCATAATGATTTGGAAAACGTGGGTTACACAGCGCGGCACCATACCTTCTTTGAAATGCTAGGCAATTTTAGTTTTGGCAATTATTTTAAACGGGAGGCCATTCGTTTTGCGTGGGATTTCTTGACCATCACGTTAAAACTGCCAGCCGAAAAACTCTGGATCACAGTCTACACCGAAGACAACGAAGCAGCTGATATCTGGTTAAATGAAATCAAAGTGGACCCCAAGCGTTTTTCTCGCTGTGGCGAAAGCAGTAATTTTTGGTCAATGGGCCCCACCGGGCCCTGTGGTTCTTGTACCGAAATTTTTTACGATCATGGCGCACATATTTGGGGTGGCCCGCCTGGTACGCCTGACGAAGATGGCGATCGTTATGTAGAAATTTGGAACTTGGTTTTCATGCAATATGATCGTGCAGCCGATGGCACACTCACCCCTCTGCCTAAGCCCTCCGTTGACACAGGCATGGGTTTAGAAAGATTAGCGGCTGTGATGCAAGGAGTGAATAACAATTATGATACTGATTTATTTCAATCCCTCATCCAAGCCACGGCCAAATTAGCTAACATGACCGATTTCACGCATACGTCATTACGCGTCATTGCCGATCACATCCGCTCTTGTGCTTTTCTCATCACGGATGGCGTTCTACCGAGCAACGAAGGACGCGGTTATGTATTACGCCGGATTATTCGTCGCGCGTTGCGTCACGGCAACAAATTAGGTTTAACCGATCCGTTTTTCTTTAAGCTCGTGCAGCCCTTAGTGAATGAAATGGGTACAGCTTATCCAGAACTTGCTAAAGCTCAAACCCAGATTGAAAAAGCCTTGCGTCAAGAAGAAGAACAATTCAGTTTAACGCTTTCACAAGGTTTAAAATTATTCGAGCAAGCGGTCGGCTCGTTAAAAGATACAGTGATTCCCGGCAGTACCGTGTTCAAGTTATATGACACCTACGGATTTCCCGTTGATCTCACAGCAGACATTGCCCGTGAGCGCGATTTGCATTTAGATTTAGAAGGTTTCGAAACAGAAATGAACCAGCAGCGAGAACGCTCACGTCAAGCCAGTAAATTTGAGACCGAGCATGCCGTCAGCGCACAAATTGCAAGCACGACAGAATTTTTAGGTTATGAAAAAGATAAACTGCAAGACAGCGGTAACATTGTCGCGCTTTATCAAGAAGGAAAAGCCGTTGATCGTTTAAATACCGGCGAAAAAGGTTCCATTATTTTAGATCGCACGCCTTTTTATGCGGAATCCGGGGGACAAGTGGGCGATCAAGGGATATTGCAAAACGATAAAGCTCTTTTCCAAGTGACGGATACGCAAAAACAAGGCCAAGCGTATATTCATAGTGGTGTTTTGCAAAAAGGATCTTTACAAGTCGGCGATACAATCCATGCCATTGTGGATATGAAACGTCGAGCCGCGACTGTTTTAAATCATACAGCAACTCATTTGTTGCACATGGTCTTACGTCGCACTTTAGGCGATCACGTTTTGCAAAAAGGTTCCCTCGTGGAGCCAGACCGTCTACGGTTTGATTTCTCACATGGCGCCTCTCTCACTACTGAGGAACTCAAACTAATCGAACAACGCGTCAATCAAGAAATCCGCTCTAATCATGAAGCTGTTGTGCGTATTACCTCTCCGGCCGAAGCATTAGAAAGTGGCGCAATGGGCCTATTTGAAGATAAATATGGCGATGAAGTGCGTGTCATTCGGTTTGGCGACTCCGTCGAATTATGCGGAGGCACACATGCTCACCATACGGGTGATGTGGGTATCTTTAAAATTACTTCCGAATCAGGCATTGCTTCCGGTATCCGCCGCATTGAAGCCGTGACAGGCGAAGGGGCGCTTGAATGGATGGAAAAACGTGATCTTGATTTTAAACAAAAATTACAACAAGCCGATGAAAAAGTTCGACAATTGGAAAAACAATTAGAACAATTGAAAGAAAAATTGGCTGGCTCATTAAGCCAGGATTTAGCCTCGCTTGCAGAAGACATTGCTGGCGTTAAAGTATTAACAGCAAAATTGGAAGGCCTAGACAGTAAATCGTTACGAAATACCGTAGACCAACTCAAAAATAAACTCGGCAGCGCCGTGATCGCTCTTGCGATCGTGAAAGAAGGCAAAGCCAGTGTGGTCACCGGTGTAACCAAAGATTATTTGGATCGGATCAAAGCAGGTGAGTTAGTGAATATGATCGCCACCCAGATTGGTGGAAAAGGCGGCGGGCGACCCGATATGGCGGAAGCGGGCGGAAATCAACCTGAAAATTTGGATCGAGCATTGGCTTCGGTGGCCGGCTGGGTGAAAGAAAAACTAGAACCCTGAGGTCGTTGTAGCGCGTCTAATCCACCCTACACCCATAAAATAAAGGCGCTCATAAATTGTGCTTATATCGGTGGGGATTTTATGGACAAATCCTAGGCAAATATAGGATGATATATTCCTCACACCATAACAAAAACCCAGGAATAGAATAATGGCGCTTATTGTACAAAAATACGGTGGCAGCTCGGTTGGCACATTAGAGCGCATTCAGCATGTTGCATCTAAAGTTATAAAAGCAAAGCAACAAGGCCATGATGTTGTCGTGGTGGTTTCTGCCATGCAGGGCGACACTGATCGCTTAATTCAACTCGCGCAGGGAATTACTGCCGAACCCAATCCTCGTGAATATGATGTATTAGTCTCGACAGGCGAGCAAGTGTCGATGTCGCTACTGGCTATTGCATTAAATGCGCAAAATTATGGAGCCCGCTCCTATAATGGCTCACAAATCGGCATTCAAACTGACGACATTCATACCAAGGCCCGTATTTTAGACGTCAAAACTAAACTCATTCACGACGATTTGGCCAGTGGTCATATTGTTATTGTGGCTGGATTTCAAGGGGTCAACGCACGTGGCGATGTCACCACACTGGGTCGAGGGGGCTCGGATGCGACCGCCGTTGCACTCGCCGCCGCACTCAAAGCCGATGAATGCCAAATTTATACCGATGTTGATGGTGTTTACACCACGGACCCACGCGTATTGCCTGAAGCCACTCTCATTCCACAAATCAGTTTTGAAGAAATGTTAGAAATGGCGAGTCTCGGCGCTAAAGTATTACAAATGCGTTCCGTAGAATTAGCTAGCAAGCACAGCATTCCCATCCGTGTGCTGTCTACTTTTAATGATGGCCCAGGCACACTGGTCACAGTAGAGGAAAAAGTTATGCAAAAACGTCTTGTTGCAGGGGTCGCGTTCAGCCGTGAAGAAGCGTTGTTTTCATTAGTCGATGTGCCCAATCGCCCGGGCATTGAAGGCCGTATCCTTACACAAATCAGTCAATCGAACATTGAAGTCGATATGATCGCTCAAAGCGCGTCAGATAAAGAAACAATTGATTTTACTTTTACGGTACAACGGACAGATTACGCTAAAACTTTACGTCTTGCCGAGCTATTAGCCAACGAATTGGGCGCTGCGACCGTGAAAAGCAATAGGCAAGTGGCTAAATTATCTCTGGTTGGCGTGGGCATGCGTTCTCAAGCCGGTGTCGCCAGCATCATGTTTAATGCCTTAGGGGATAACGATATTAACATCCAAATGATCACCACATCGGACATTAAAATTTCAGTGGTCATTGATGAGAAAATCTTAGAGAAAGGCGTAAAAGCCGTGCATAATGCTTTCGAACTTGACAAACTTCCCTTGAATAAACAACCTATTCAAATGGAAGTTTAATTAATACTGAACCCTGCCAGCGCGCTTTTAGCTGGCACCCCTATTTGCCCAGAATAATTTATTTTAAAAAAATAAAAATCTTGTTTGCAACAGGATAACATATTGTTTACCATGGCTGACTTTGAATTAGCCGGTTGGGTAGACTGGAATTAGGGAAATAATAAGTACCTTAAGGAGATGGATAATGCTTATTTTAACGCGACGTGTAGGTGAAACATTAATTGTAGGTGATGATGTCATCATTACTGTACTTGGAATTAAAGGTAATCAGGTACGTATTGGTATCAATGCGCCCAAAGATGTCTCTGTACACCGTGAAGAGATCTATCAACGTATCCAGCAAGAAAAGAATACAACTGTCCCTGAAGTTGAAGCGCCAAAAGAAAAGAAAGCGAAAAAAGATAAAGACAAAACAGAATAATACGTTAATCTATCCACTCCGTTCAAATTATCTCTGGAGAGATGGCCGAGAGGCTGAAGGCGCTCCCCTGCTAAGGGAGTATGGGGGCAAAACCTCCATCGAGGGTTCGA